>CALGGN010000067.1 GCA_937915915.1 uncultured Selenomonas sp.
GATGGAGCGGGAAGGTGTAGACGAGGAACTGAAGGCCAGAGATCCCCTCGGCTGGGTAGGACGGGTGAACAATATCCGCGCCGGCGTGAAGGAACAGCTTATTCAAGAGATTTGTCAGTAGGAAAAAAATAACAAATTTTGCAGGATTGCAATCCGGGAGTATGGCATATGGACAAAGAACAGGTGATACATCAGCTTCGCGCCCAACTTCATGTGAGCGGGCATATCATAGGCGCCGCCGTCGGTTCCGGCATGACAGCGAAGCTGGCGGCATTGGGGGGCGCAGATATCCTCTTGGCTCTCTCGGCAGGAAAATTCCGTATCATGGGACGCAGTTCCCTCAGCAGCTATTTCTGCTACGGAAACAATAACGAAACGGTCATGGAGATGGGAACGAGAGAAATTTTCCCTATCGTGCGCGATATTCCGCTGCTCTTCGGATTGATGGCCGCCGACCCGTCTTTGCACATGTATGACTACCTGAATGAAATACGAGCCAACGGATTTTCCGGCATTGTCAATTTTCCCACCGTAGCCTTGATTGACGGAAAGTTTCGGGAAGCACTGGAAGAAGAGGGGAATTCCTACAACCGTGAAATTGCTACGGTTCGCTTGGCAAACCACTTGGAACTCTTCACCATGGCCTTTGTGACAAATGCAGAGGAAACAAGGCGCATGATTGCCGCCGGAGCGGACGTGATTTGCATTCACCTCGGTCTGACGAAAGGCGGCCTGCTGGGAGCCAAGAAGCACATCCCTATCGGTGAAGCGCGAAATTTGGTGGAGGAGATTTTTTCCATCTGCAAAGCAAGGAATCCCGATGTGCTTCGCATGATTTATGCGGGGCCGGCCAATACCATCACCGATATGCGTTACCTCTACCAGAATACCGATTGCCAAGGCTATATCGGCGGTTCTACCTTCGACCGTATCCCCATGGAATCATCCATTCTCAACACGGTAAAGTCCTTCAAGCGTTATAAGGATCTGGCGGAGGAGAATCCCTTGAACCGGATTATGGATCGGAACTGGGGAGAAGGAAACGTGGTGGATTCCATTCGGAAATACATTGAAGAGCACTACATGGAGGAGATTCAGTTAGGCGAGCTTGCGCTCGTTGCCCACATGTCACCAACCTATCTCAGCGGAAGATTCAAGAAGGAGACCGGTGTGAGTTTCACGGCATACCTCATGAATTTTCGCTTGGAAAAAGCCAAGGAACTGCTATCTTCCGGCTCGATGTCCTGCAAGGAAGTCGCCCGCCGGGTCGGCTACGAAGATTACATCCAATTTTCCAAGATGTTCAAAAAGCATATAGGGTTATCCCCCAAGGACTATATAGCATCAAATTAAAATTGAACCATATAAAGCAAACAAGTTGTGTTTATATCACCTTATAGATATAAGCACAACTTGTTTGCTTTTTTCATGACATAATGAGGTAAAAATGCACAAAAAGAAGATATATAAACACATTTACTTTTAGGCCGTGATTTCTTACAATGAATGTATAAAGAGAACCGGTTCAAAACAAACATATCACCATATGTAAGAGAGGAGCCTGATAATGAAGACGATAGCAATTGCGGGCACGTTTGATACCAAGGGCAAAGAGTTCCACTATGTGAAGGGACTGGTGGAGGAACTTGGTATCCATCCTTTCATGATTCATACGGGAGTATTCGATCCGGCCTTTGAGGTTGACGTGACCAATGAGGAAATCGCCGCTGCCGCCGGGCATGACATCAAGGAAATCGTAAAACGCAAGGACAGGGCGATGGCAACGGAGGCCCTTTCCAAGGGAATGCAGAAACTCGTGCCAAAGCTTTACAAAGAGGGCAAGTTCGACGGCATCCTCTCCTTTGGAGGAAGCGGCGGGACATCCTTGGTCACGCCGGCCATGCGGGAACTGCCCATCGGTGTCCCGAAGGTCATGGTTTCCACCATGGCTTCTGGCAATGTCGCCCAATACGTGGGAACCAGCGATATCGTCATGATGCCCTCCATTGTGGACGTGGCAGGTCTGAACAAGATTTCCAAGCTGATTTTCAGCAATGCGGTGCTGGCGATTGCGGGAATGGTGAATTGCCGAGAGAATCTGAAGCCCGATACCGCTGAAGCAAAGCCCTTGGTCGCTGCTTCCATGTTCGGCGTTACCACGCCCTGTGTCAATTATGCCAAGGATTATTTGGAGGCTCGGGGCTACGAGGTCTTGGTGTTCCATGCCACCGGCACGGGCGGCAAGACGATGGATGCTCTCATTGATGCGGGATTTTTCGCCGGAGTGCTTGACCTCACCACTACGGAATGGTGCGACGAAGTCGTTGGCGGGGTGTTGGCGGCGGGGCCTGCCCGCTGCGAGGCGGCCATTCGTCAGAAAGTGCCGCAGGTGGTTTCGGTGGGAGCTTGCGATATGGTGAATTTCGGCCCCATTGACACCGTGCCGGAAAAATTTTCCGACCGCAAATTCTACAAGCATAATCCCACCGTCACCCTCATGCGTACCACGGTGCCGGAAAATGCGAAGATTGCGGGCAAGCTGGCAGAGAAATGGAACAAGGCCGAAGTTCCCATGACCGTGATGCTGCCGAAAAAAGGCGTATCCATGATCGATGCGGAAGGACAGCCCTTCGACGGTGTGCAGGAACGTCAAGTCCTGTTTGACACCCTCAAGAAGGACATTACGAGCAGCAAGGTCGAGATTTGCGAGATGGACAACAATATCAACGACAAGGAATTTGCCGAGGCTGCGGCAAAACGCCTGATCGAACTGATGGAAGCCAGCGCAAGCTGATTCGATAAATAGATGAATTTGTCAACAAGAAACGGGAGGAACAATCATGTTGAAGAAAAGCAGAACCGAAATCATGCAGGACTTTCGCGCTCAGGTGAAGCAGGGCAAGATTCTGGTGGGTGTTGGCGCCGGAACGGGCATCACGGCCAAGTGCAGCGAGAAGGCCGACGTGGATATGCTCATCATCTATAACTCCGGTCGTTTCCGTATGGCGGGGCGCGGTTCCCTCTCCGGACTTCTGGCTTATGGTGATGCCAACGCCATTGTCACGGAAATGGGGCAGGAAGTGTTGCCGATTGTCAAGAAGACCCCTGTTTTGGCCGGGGTATGCGGCACCGACCCCTTCCGTGTGATGGAGATTTTCCTGAAGCAACTTAAGGAGCAAGGGTTCAACGGTGTGCAGAATTTCCCGACGGTAGGTCTCATTGACGGAAAGTTCCGCGCTAACCTTGAAGAAACCGGCATGGGCTACGGCCTTGAAGTGGATATGATTCGCGAGGCGCACAAGCTCGATATGCTCACTTGCCCCTATGTGTTCGACCCGGAACAGGCCAAGGCCATGGCCGAGGCGGGAGCGGATATCCTCGTAGCTCACATGGGGCTGACCACGAAAGGCTCTATCGGTGCGGAAACGGCTCTGACTCTGGATGATTGCTGCGAGAAAATCCGTGAGATCATCAAGGCCGGACGCGAGGTCAATCCCGATATCATGGTCATCTGTCATGGCGGCCCCATCGCCGATCCGGAAGATGCGGCCTATGTCATCAAGAATGTGCCGGAAATCGACGGCTTCTTCGGCGCTTCCTCCATCGAGCGCCTTGCCTCCGAGCGCGGCATGACGGCACAGGCCGCAGCGTTCAAGGCAATCAGCAAGTAAGAATAGAGAAAATTTTCGTTTCAAAAATTTGCAAGGGCGTACCTTCGGATTGCGAAGGTACGCCCTTTTCTCGATTCACCCATTCTTGGTAGCCCGATACATAAGGAAAAAAAGAAGCAGCGCGAGTACACAAAGGAGCAGACAGGCATTTTCGCTTCCCGTAGCAGTAGCCTTGGCAAGATTTCCGGGGAAATCTGCTTGCGGCATAGCAACGATAGTTGAAATAATGGCTGTGCCGATGGCTCCGGCCAACTGCTGCAAGGTATTGAAGATAGCATTCCCGTCAGCCTTAAGATGGAGCGGCAGTCGATTCAGGCCGCTTACCATGATATTGCCGGATGAAAAGCCTTGTCCTAAAGTGAATACCACATAAATCGCCGTCAGAACGCCCACTGCGGCATTATTGATATGCCCGTAAAAAAGGCTGACGGAGCAGAGGATAAAAAAACAGCCCCAAAGAATCGGTCGCCGTGCGCCAAATCGGTCGAGCAGCCTTCCGCTGATGGGCGCAAGAATCGCCCCCAAAAGGCATCCCGGCAACAAGATACAACCGGCGACAAAGGCGTTTTCCCCCAGCACGATCTGAGCGAAATTCGGTATGAAAAAACCAATGCCAAGGCAGATGAATTGCAGGAGCAACAAGGATATGACGCTCAAAGTGAATGGGAGATTGCCAAAGGTCTGTAAATGGAGGAGGGGAGATGTCTCCCGAAGGGAGCGACGGCAAAATATGCCGAGCAAAAGAAAACTGGCGGCAAAGAACCCGATGACTTCAGAATCCATCCAGCCAAGACTTCCCGCCAGACTAGCTGCCACAAGGAAGCAGGAGAATCCCGAAGCCAGCAGGAGATAGGATAAAAGCGGGAAGGACGGATGCCCTAAGGCGGAGGACTGACGGATGGATGTCAATCCACATAGCAGGGAAAAAACAATCACAGGCAACAGGGAAAGGAAAATCATGCGCCAGCCGTAATCGTTGACAATCATGCCGCCTACCGAGGGTCCGACAGCCGGTGCCATCGCCACAACCAAGGTGGCAGTTCCCATCATCATGCCGATTTTGTCTTTGGGAGCTTGTTCCATGACAATATTGAACATCAGGGGAAGTGCCACTCCTGTGCCTATCCCTTGCAACAGCCGTCCAAGGAGGAGTACGGGAAAGGTCGGTGAAAACCAGCCCATGACCGTTCCCAAGAGAAAGACAAGATTGGCAAACAGGAACAGACGGCGACTGAGAAACCGTTGCTTCAGGTAGGCTGATGTCGGTATTATGATGGCCAGCATCAAAAGGTAGCCCGTGGTAATCCATTGCACCGTGGAGAGATGGATGCCAAACTCCTGCATAAGGGTAGGAAATGTGACATTCATCGCTGTTTCAATGACTACTCCTGTAAATGACATCAGTCCCGTGGCGACAATGGATAGCAAAAGCCCCCTGTCCAATTTTCTTTCAAACTCCTGCGGCACGTTCATACCTCCCGTTAAATCAAGATGCCGTTCAAGTGGTCGATTTCATGCTGGATAATCTGCGCCGCTAAGCCAGAGAACTTTTGCCGAACCTTTTTGAAGTCCATATCCCGGTATTTGACCTCTATCCAATCGTGCCGGGTGGTTTCCCGCTCTCCATCCAAGGACAGGCACCCTTCCGATGTTTTGTACTGCCTGGCAGATTTCTTTACGATTTCGGGGTTCAGCATAACATGATAGGTTTCGCCAGACTTTATGGCTATGATGCGTTTGGCTTCGCCTATCATATTGGCAGCCATGCCTACGCAGTGGTGCGCATGAGCCTTGAGCGTGTCCAAGAGGTCATGGGCTATGGCCATGTTCTCCTTCGTCGCCGTTTCCGATTTCTGCCCCAGAAAAATAACATCCCTAACGATTTCCCGAACCATGATTGATGATTGCCTCCCGAATTCAGCGTTATCGCCTTGGTAGTCAAATCCTGATAGTCGCAACTACAGATATTCGACAAACAGCACCGTCATTCCTACCATCAGGTAAAAATCGCCAACGGCTATGTATCTATCCATCCTATGCCCCAACGTCCTTCTGTAATGCACTGCTGTATTTTTCCCCATTATGGGCAAAAAACACAGTTGTCCATCAGATGCGAATTTTTAACAAAACATGCCAACAGCCCCCTTGGGAAGCATTTATCCCAAGGGGGCTGTCGCTTTCATCAGGCGAAGGTATTGAGTTTGTCCACAATCTCGTTCCGCTTTTCGGGGTAAAGGTGTCCGTAAATTTTCATGACCATGCTCTCGTTGGAGTGTCCGAGACGGTCGGCTACCGCCTTTGGGCTGATCCCCAGATTGATGAGCATGGAGGCGTGGCTGTGACGAAGGTCATGCAGACGGATATGGGGCGTGATGTTGCGGAGTTTCTGATACCGATTGAACAAGATGGTCAGAGAGGATGCCTTTGTCTGGAATATCAAGTCCGTAGGCTCCGGCTTGTACAGGCTGTCCAGATAGGCTTTGAATTCCTCTGCCAGCTTGTCCGTGATGCCCACCACACGGCGACTGCTCCTCGTTTTCGGTGCCTGTATCACTTCGGGACAGCCAGCAGCCGCAATTCGAACCCTGTTCTGCACGATGTGGATTTCCTTATGCTCCAAGTCAATGTCACAAATTCGTAGCCCCATGAGTTCCCCATTCCGCATTCCCGTCCAGAACAGCGTCTCGAACGCCAGCCGCAGGGACGGCTTCTTCACGAAGGACAGGAAATACTCGAACTGTTCCCTCGTCCAGAAGCGGATGGGCGTTTTATCGTTCATTTCCGGATAGCGAAGCGGCCCGGCCTGCATCACGGGATTCTCCGTCAGTCCGCAGTAACGCATCCCATAGTTGAAAATCCCTGTCAGATGGCCGTTGTAGGTCTTGATACTGGCATATTTGTAATTCGGGATGAGGATGTCATTCTGCCATGACCGAACCGTTGCCGCCGTGATGTCCTTCACATGGAACTTGCCGAAGTAGGGCAGGATGATATGCCCGATGTGGATTTCCTCAATCCGATAGACATTCGGCCTGTGATGTACCTTGCAGTCCGCCAGATACAGTTCCACAAGGGACTCGAAGAGCATATCGGATTTTCCCGACACCTTCCGCTGGAACTCGACCTCGTAATCCTTCGCCTCCCGCTTGGTACGGAAGCCCTTCTTTTTCTTCTGGATTGTCTTGCCGGAGAAGTCCTTGTAGCGGAAGATACAGAACCATGCTCCGGTGTTTTCATCTTTGTACACACTCATAGTTATCCCTCCATTTCATGCTCAGGATAACTTGAAATTTTTTTTCTGGTTTCTTATCTTTTTGCTAATTTTGCATTTGGCAAAATTTCCTCTTGACAAGTTACGCTAGGGTTTTGGGACGATTTTTCCAATGTTACCTTTTTGTTACCCGCCGGACGGAGCGAGTGGCACGAACGCAGGAGAATCAACGGTTGCAAGGGTTGAAGTCTGCGTTGTGGCTCAAGATTCATCATTCTGTGACATGAAGTCTATGTCATTTCATGCCGATTCATTCTTTGCCTTCGCAAATATCTTCACCTGCTTCAGACGGAAATGTTGCAAGAAACTCCATCGGAGTCACAACGGGAATGGTGCTACCCGTAAAATCCTTTTTGTTACGAGTGATGATAGAATCTGCTTTGACTGATTTTGCGCACTCATATTGCAGACCATCCTCGAAATCCGCAAACGCATTGTTTTTCAAAGCAAGTGATACTTTTTCTTTGTCAATTTGTTCTACTTCAAGGAAATCGAGAAGATTCCTGAGAATATCCCGTAACTCTTCATCTTTAAAAAACTTTCGTAACATGTAGAACAGGTTGGTCACACTGTGTGCAGCCAAGAATCCTTCCGCATTCTCTTCATGGCAAATTTTCAATACCGTGTCCGAAGCGGCAAAGAAAGGCTGTCGGCCAAGAAGGGCGTCCATGATGACATTGGTATCAATCAAGATTCTCATACTTTGCCATCAACTCCTCGGTCAAAATTTTATCGTAGTCCATGTCTATGGTTCCTTCGCGGCGGTATTTCTGTAAATTTTCATAGGCATTCGTTGCACCTTTTTCTCCCATCGCAGATTTTTGCTGGGAATATACGTTTCTGATGCCACGCAGGATATTCAAAACATCATGCATACAAATTTCCGGCAGTTCCGAAACAATACGAATTGCCTCACTTCTGGCAGTCGTCATAAGAGAAGTCACTCCTTTCTAAACAGTTGGTGTTATGCTCTGTTCTAGAAAAAGCCCTTTGTTTCTTCACAGTTCTCCAAAACTTCCGTCTTTCCTGCCGAAAGACGCAATCAATAGAAAAAAACTGGGGAGCTTGGAATTATGGCCAAGCCCCCTCATTTATCACTCTGCAAGAGAAATCCCATTTTGTTTTCCGATTTCTGCAATTTTTCCTTTGAAAATTTTGAAAACTGAACAATAAGCTCCAATGGCTGCTTGGCCCGCAACATTTCCAAAACCATCTCCGTTTTTCCTTTCTCTATGCCACGCATTTCAATTCCATCACTCAAATTGCACATAATCCTAGCCTCCTCTTCCATTTCCTGTGTCATTGGTATGGCAAAGCCGTCTGCTAAGACTTGCTTTTTCTCTTGTGGCTGCATCTCTGTTGAGAGTAGCACGGAGAGCAGCCGCAACGCATCATTTTCCTCGTGAGCAACTGGATGATGTTAGAATAAAAATAGAGCAAGTCAAGGTGAGAATTTCACATAGCCCCAA
>CALGGN010000068.1 GCA_937915915.1 uncultured Selenomonas sp.
GTCAGCGTCAATGCCTTATGGTCTGCCTCGTCCCGGTGTTCGTAGAAATACGCCAAGGCATAGAGAACGGCGGTTTTGGCTATGGCTCCGCAGGACTTGAATTCTTCCTCGTTCATCCGTGCTACGTCCATGCAGATTTGCTCTGCCGCTCGTAGCAGTTTGCGGACAATATCATCCTCGGCATCGGTGTCAATGCGGAGATATGTCTTCGCCACGGGCAAGCCCACAATCAATCGAACCACCTCCAACAGAAAAGGGAGACACCACAAAGGGCATCTCCCCAACAGATACACTCGAAATGGTCAAGCGGTCGCGGCTTTGGCGTAGAGAATCTGCACCGCTTCCGGCAGCACCAGCTTGCCGTCCACACGTTCCTTCATGACATAGGCAATCATGCCGTTCCCGGCGAAAAGTTCCCGCAGTTCCTGAATGGAGCGGGTGCCACGGTCACCGATGTTATAGTAGCTGTAATCCCCGAAAGCGATAAAGCCCTTGTCACCCTGCGCCTTGGTAGGCTGGGCGGTCGGCATCTCCGGGCAGAAAGCCGAAGTGTGAACGGCATAACCGCAGAGACGATCCGGCTCTCCCGCCTGATAGGACGGCTGCCAGATGTACGCCTGATTGCTGTCCTTCAGCTTGCGGATTGCCGCCAGGGTCTTGTCGTTCATGATAAAGCTGGCGTTCTTCCGATAGGGACGCTTGAGGGAGTAGATAAGGCTCAAGATATCGTCCGTCTTGAGGTCGGGGATATTCCCGGTCTTGGTGGAAACCTCCGTGGAATAGGTGCTGTTCTTCATGGCTCCCGTGGTGCTGTCCACCACCTTCACGAACAGACCGAGGGGCTTGTGGCTACCATCGCCGTTGAGGAAAGCGTCCTCCTCCGCATTGGAGAGAGCCTTGCCGAACTGCTCGATGATGTAGCTTTCGAGATGGAAAGCATTGTCGTAGAGCAGTTCCTCCGTGATTTTGATAGCCACATGGAGCTTGTTGGCATCGAGGATAATCTGGTCGAAGGTCGCGTCACCGAAAGACAGCGCACCACCTTCCTCAATCCACGATGCCGCAGGCTTGGTGGCGGCGATGTTGATTTTCCGCTCACCGCTGGTGGTAAGTTTCGTGCCAAGGCTCCGCATGATGTTCTCCTCGTTCAGAACATCAATGAGTCGGCTATCATATTCCTCCGGCACCAAGTAGCCGCCGTCTGCGTCCACACCTTCCTGCAGGACATTGGACACATTGCGGAAGTTGGAGCGGAGAGCCGTCAGCATTGCCTTGCGGTAGTCATCGCTGGCGCGTCCCTTTTTCTCCGAGACGGCAGCGGTTGCATTGGGGGTGTTGACAATGGGCTGCGCCGTTGGCTTCGCCAGTTCCGCATCAATGGCGGCTTGCCGCTCCATGCGCTCGATGTCCTTGCCCAGAGCCACCACATCTGCCTCCATCTTGTCGTAGGCGGCAGCATCCTCGGCGGACAGCTTGCCGTCCTTGTCCTGATGACTGTCAAGAAAGGCTTTCGCGCCGTCCCAGAGTTTTGCCCGCTTTTCACGAAGATCCATAATCGTTGCCATAAACAAATTCCTCCAATCAGTGAACAATAAGGTTAAGACGGCTCATAAGAGCGTCTGCGGATACACGGTTGTCCGGCGCAGTCGGTTTTACGGGCTGTACATATCGCTTCGATTGCGCCTTGATTTTATCGAGGAGCGAATTGGTGACGGCTCTCTGGGAAAAAACCATTCCCTCCACAGCCTCCATCGCTTTTTCCTCTTCATCATTGGCGAAGAGTATCTTGTCCACAAAGCCAAGCTCCAAGGCTTTCTTGGCATTGAACCACGTTTCGGCATCCATGTAGTCGGACAGCACGTCATGGGATAAGCCCGTTTTGAGTTCGTAGGCATTGATGATGCCTTCCTTCACCTCGCCCAGCATTTCAATGGCGGCTTGCATTTCCTTTTTGTCGCCAATGGCTACGGTGGCGGGGTTATGGATCATGAACATTCCCACGGGGGACATCTCCACAGGCTCTCCTGCCATAGCAATCATGGATGCGGCAGAAGCGGCAATGCCGTCAATGCGGACGGTGACCTTACCCTTGTAATCCATGAGCATATTGTAAATTTGAGCCGCCGCATACACATCGCCGCCAAGGGAGTTGATCCAAACGGTGATGTCACCGTCTCCCTTGGTGAGTTCGTCTCGGAAGATGGCAGGAGTGACTTCATCGCCAAACCAAGACTCCTCGGCAATCGTGCCGTTCAGCACAAGGGTGCGTTCTCCCGTGTCGGAGTCCCGCACCCAGTTCCAAAATTTACGCTTTTTCATCTGTGTTGTTCCCTCCATTCTTACCAAACAGCCCCGCATCCCGGAGCTTACACAGGTTGCCATTTATCAAGTAGAGGTTTCCACCTTCCTCGTCCGGGATAGGATTCATATTCTCCATCTCACGGATGTCGTTCGCAGACAGCCATCCGTTTTGGCGGCCTGTTGCGTAGCCCTGCATACGGCTCTGGTAGTCCCCACGGAGCAGACCGTCCACATTGAACTTGATGAAGTAGCGTTTCTGCTCGGACGGCAGGAGCAGAGCCTTTTGGAGCGACTGCTCCCACCGCACCACCCAAGGGTTGAGGGTGTACTTCACATATTCGAGGGACTGCTGCTCGATATTGTTGAAGGAACTTTTCTCAAGGTCACCAATCATATGTGGTGGCACTCGGTAGAGCCGCGCAATCTCATCAATCTGAAACTTGCGGGTTTCGAGGAACTGCGCCTCCTCCGGCGGGATTGAGATTTGCTGATAGTCCACCCCTTCCTCCAAAACCACCACCTTGCCCGTATTGGCTGTACCACCATAAACGGCTTGCCAGCTTTCCCTGAGTTTCGATGGGTCTTTGAGAACTCCCGGATGCTTGAGGACACCTCCGGGACGTGCGCCGTTGGCGAAAAATGCGGAGCCGTATTCCTCGCAAGCGAGAGTCATGCCCACGGCATTCCGAGCCATAGCGATGGGGGAGTAGCCCACCAGACCATCGAAGCCCAGTCCCGGAATGTGCAGGATATCCTCCCTGCGCAGCTTGATGGACTGCCCGCTCTTGAGATTTGGGTTGCTGTCGCTCATGGGCGTGTAGGTGTAAACCAACTGCCCATGCTCGTCCCGGTCAACGCTCATGCGATTGGGAAGGAGCGGATACAGCCCCACCACCCTCCTCATGCCGTCCCGGATGATTTGCGAGAAAGAATTTCCCCACAAAAGCAGGTGAATCATCGCCGTTTCTCGAAATATAAAAGATGTCATTTCGGGATTGGGCGAATCGTGGAGAAGAAAATAGAGCGGATGCCCCGGCACACGCTCTTTCCCGCGACGCAAAGCTAGTCCTTCAGGGTTCCCCCGATATTCATACACATGGAGCGGCAATCCTGCGATGGACTCCGCCAAGATGCGGACGCAGGCGTAAACTGCCGTGGTCTGCGACGCGAAGCTAGTCCTTTAGGACATGGCTGTGAACTCGTTGACCTTCGCTCCGGCGGCAGATTTGCCGAACACGAAGGCCAGCCGCTGAAGTGGTAGCTGTTTTGGGGCTTGTCCCGTGAGCGGAACAGCCAACTGAAAATTCCCATGAGTATCACGCTCCTATCTCAAAAGTGGTGACTGGATTTGATAACGAAAACTGTATTAGCGGAAATTGACCGTACTATCAAGGAAGTATGGACACAAAAAGTTAAGCACGATTATGACGAGTGGTATCTCCTAAAAGAAGATTCCCTCAAGTGCAGTATGTATTATCACCTGCGAAAAAAAATATCTCCTTTGCTCCAAACACACAATTTGCGTATTTTGCCAGAGTTTTATTTTGAAGCAGTAAAGAAACGCGCCGACTTGGTTATAGCGGAGTTGGATTTTAATCAAGATGGTCAGCGTTTTAGCGAATATATCACCGATATTATTGCGGTCATTGAACTTAAATTTACGGATGGTACTGACAAAAACACCGCCGAATGGGTAAAAGATGATATTCGCAAGATGAAGCAATATCTGCAAGAATGCCATCTTGACTGCCAGTATTATTTCGCCTGTATATATGAGGAAGAATGTTCGTGGCTTCAATGGATGGATAGGCGTAGCATTAACAATTGGGCAAATGGATATGTCACCGAACTCAATGCCGGATTCATTGACGGAAGTATGGCATTTGAAGTTCACTCCTATAATGGTTTGAATGATGATTTGAACGATTAGAACACCAACACACCTCGGTTTTCGTACACACTCTCGGAAGTATCGTTGCCGCACCGTATCGCACGGTCAAGAGCCATAATGAGGGCAACCGCCCCGTCAATCTTCTCCGTGCTTTTTGCCTTGTCTGCCTTGATGTTCTCCCTAAAGGGGGACTAGCTTCGCGTCGCCGGCAGGGTCGGTGCGGATGAAAATGTTGTCCATGTTCCACCGCAAAACGGGATGCCCGCCGTTGCTGAGGCTCTTGGGGCTTTAGCCCTTAGAGCCTCACATCCGTAGCGTAGCGAAGGTGGGCGATTTTCTGCTCCAAGACCAACTTCATCAATTCCTTGGTGGGAGGACTCATGCTGGCGAAGCCTTGACCGAAGGGTACAACGGTGAAGCCCATCCCTTCGAGATTTTGCACCATCTGCACCGCTCCCCAGCGGTCGAAGGCAATCTCCCGGATGTTGAACCGTTCCCCAAGCCCCTCGATGTATTTCTCGATGTAGCCATAGTGAACGACATTTCCTTCCGTGGTTTGGAGGAATCCTTGCCGCTCCCAAAGGTCATAGGGCACATGGTCGCGGTGCACTCGGAGGTCGATATTGTCCTCCGGTATCCAAAAATGAGGAAGGACGGCGTATTTGTCATCGGCATCCATCGGAGGAAACACCAAGACAAATGCCGTGATGTCCGTTGTGGAGGATAGATCCAAGTCTCCGTAGCATACACGCCCTTCGAGATCATCCTCATCAATCTTGAAGACACAGGCATCCCACTTGTTCATGGGCATCCATCTTACGCTCTGCTTTACCCATTGATTCAGCCGCAATTGCCGGAAGGAGTTTTCTTCGCCGGGATTTTGCTTGGCAGACTCGCAAGCAGCCTGTACTTTGTCGATACCTACGGTGATTCCGAGGGAGGGATTGGCTTTCTTCCATACGGCGGGAGAAGTCCAATCCTCATCGGCACTTGCTCCGTAGATGACCGGGTAGAATGTCGGGTCAAAATTTCGTCCCTCCAAGATGTCCAGAGCCTTCTGGTGCGTCTCGTAGCAGATGGACTGCGTGTCCGTCCCGGCGGTCGTGATGAGGAAATACAGCGGTTGCATACGAGCGTCGCCGCTGCCCTTGGTCATTACATCGAACAGTTTTCTGTTGGGCTGGGTATGAAGTTCGTCGAACACCACGCCGTGTATATTGAACCCATGCTTGGAGTAAGCCTCGGCAGACAAGACTTGGTAGAAGCTGTTGGTGGGCGCATACACCATGCGCTTTTGTGACGCGAGGATTTTCACTCGCTTGCCCAAGGCAGGACACATCCGCACCATATCGGCGGCAACGTCAAAGACTATTGCCGCTTGCTGTCTATCTGCCGCGCATCCGTAAACTTCCGCTCGTTCCTCGCCGTCACCGCAACAAAGTAGGAGAGCAACCGCTGCGGCAAGCTCGCTGTTGTGCGTCGGCACATAGGACTCTCCCGCCAAATAGCAATGGCTGGTGCTGTCCACCTGAATACACTGCATGGGAACTTTCTCGGAGATCGGCTCAATATTTGCCAGATAATGAAAACAGGAGCGAGTTTTCTTCACCCGCTCCCGTTTCCGGCAGATTTTCCTATGAAGTTTTGATGTTGGCTGGTCGGCAAAAGTTGTAAACCGAATGGTATACAGCGTTTCCCCCGTTGGCTCACCGTAGCGTGTCGATGGGGATTCGGTCATGGCGTTCTTTATACCAAGGCTCCACAAAAGTTCCCTGACCGATTCGGCAAGCTGTTTTATGGTGCTGACATATGTGCTTTGTGATTTTCGATTTCCAATACACCCATCGGAATCCATAAGCCCTTGCAAAAGTTCCCATCGCTGATTTTCGGAGGCTCGAAGGTAGGTCGTAGGGATAACCTTATCACGAAAGGTCGGCACAAGGATTTTGCGAAGTTCGTGATAATACACACGGACGCTCCCCGGCTGGCAGATAGTGTTGTAGGCACGATACGGGATATTTGCCATAACCGCCCGTAAATCTTCATCGCACACGGTGATTTCCGGCTTGGTGGCGCAACCGTTCCCCAGCCAATATCCGTAAAGGTACGGGTCTATCGGCAAATCACGCTCTGCCGTTTGGAGTGGCATTCCAACGGGAATGCGAATAACGGAGCGAAGTGCCTCATGCATATCATGCTTGTTCCGCTCCCTATGTCTCATCGTGCGCCGATAAATCTCGCCCGTTGTCCACAGAAAAGGCTTAGTTTTGCCTACGATGTATTCCACATTCCAAAGATGCCGTTCCCCGGCCACGATGGAGGAGCCGTCGCGGAAAGTCAGCCGATAGGCCTGCTCGGTATCGTCAACCTCGCTCTTGGCTACCACATGGCAGGGCTTGCCGTTCTCATCGAAAACGGTATCGCCGATTTGCAAATCCCCCATCGTGGTGAAGCCGTCCGGCGTAGGAATCTTGGTGTCCAAGGCCAACTGCTTGCCCTGTTTCTTCGGGATTTCAACATAGGCAGTGTTGAATTGGCGATAGCCGTTTTTCTTGATGATGCCGAAAAGGTCACGGATAATCCGCTCCTGCCAATCAATGAGGTCGAATGGCTTACCAGCCCATGTTCCCTTCGTATGACAAAGACACTCGATAAATCCCACCGCATAATCGGCGGCAGATTTATCGTAGCGCGAATCCTCTGCCATGAATTTTGTCGGTGTGTAATCGGTCAACTTCCGCATTGGGTCACCTCCCTTCGCCAAATTTCGGCTCAATCGTGCTTTACGCGCTCGCTTTCCTCGGCTCGTTTTGCATTGTTCCAACGGTCGATTGTCCCCACCAGGTAGCCTGTGATGCGCCGGATGCGCTCAAACTTCTGCCCCTCTGTAGTGTAGTCCAAGGAAA
>CALGGN010000069.1 GCA_937915915.1 uncultured Selenomonas sp.
AATGAAAAGTTTGCTGTTTTTGCTTGATTTGTGGGAAATATGAATAATTCAGGATTATTATACACACGGGAAAATGGCGAAAATCTAGGTCTGGAAAGGGTTTTCAAGATTTGTGTATATAGAACTCCGGGAGGTTAGGATGAATTTCAAGGCACTGGGCGTAAATAATACCATGGTTGGGCTAACACCGAATTTTTTTGTTTTTTAGCAGGAAAACGGGAAAATACGTCGAAGAAAATCATAGATAAGGATGGGATTTCGCGCAATATCAAGGATTCCGTGGGCGTAAATTATACCATGGATTTTTTCACACCTACTCATGGGCAGGCTCCTTGACCCACTTGAGGAAAGTGGGCGTGGACACGCCCAGAGCCTCGGCGGCCTTGCGGGCTGAGATTTCCTTCCGCGCCCACTGCTCACGGAGAGCCTCGTAGCCTTCCGGCTTCTCCATCGGCTTCCTGCCGAACTTCACACCCCGCGCCCGTGCCGCAGCCAACCCCTCCATCGTGCGCTGATGGTTCATAGTACGCTCCGTCTCGGCAACGTAGGAGAACACTTGGATGACGAGTTTGGAGATGAGTTTCGCCGTGAGGTCGTTCCCGTACTTGTTGCGCGTGTCCAAGAGGGGCAGGTCTGCTTGTGTCAAGTAGAAACTAAAAAATTCTTTCTGTGCCGTGAACTATCTCCCGGCCCTGCCCCACGGCCTATGGCAGAGATGATGCCGCAAATTTTATGCGACACTCTCTTGCCGATGCGGGGCAGAGAGCAGGATGTTCTCCCTTTTGGCCAGTTGGGTCTTGCTCTCCGCATTCTAAAAACTCCTATTCGTCTCCATTAAGGCAGTCACGGAACCGCCATTGCACTTCAATCCGCTCATCCGGATAAACCAGAATCCTATCCACAAAGGCATGTGCCATGTCATAGGTCAGGGATTTTTCCTCGCGGAACACCTCGCACACGTCCTCAAATGCAGTGTGCATGACACGGGATTCCGTCATCTCCGCTTCATTTCGCTCCTGTGCCGCTTCAATTTCGGCTTGCATACGGGAGATTTCCGCATCAATCTCCCGCTTCTTTTGCAGATATTTGTCCTTGCTTATGCCACCAGAGGTGTACTGCTCATACTCACGGAATTTACTGCGCTTCAAAAATTCAATGCGTCGCCTTAACTTTTCCACATTCGTATGACTGGCAGTAGTTCTTTTGCGTGATTCGCAGAGTTTCTGCTCTTTTTTTATGCGCTTCTGCTCTGCAATCTGCATATACTCTTGAATTCCTTGGAAGATGATTGCTTCCAAGGTTTCTTCCTTGGGAGATCGGATTGCCCGACACCCCTCATCACCCTCGCAATCCCCGTATTTGCAACGAAACTTCTTCGTGCTTTTCTGCTTCTCCATGCGACGCAGACAGTTTCCACAAACCACCAAGGATTTCAGGGGAAAGGGAGGAGCACTCGCCGGAAAAATAATCTTTTCGCCGATGACTTTCTGTGCCAGCTCATATTCCTCCGGCGTGATAATGGCTTCGTGCATATTCGGCACGACAATCCAATCTGCCCGGTCTTTCTTGACAGATGACCGCTTGCAGGGTGCCACTTGCTCCCGAATGCCTCCGACAGCGGCACCGGTGTAGGCATACCGCTTGAGTATCGTATAGACAATACCGTAGTTCCATCGTTGTTTTTCAGAGGTATTGCGGAATTTATGTATCCCCGGATTGTGTTGGCAAAAATACATGCCCGGAGTAGGTATCCCCTCACGGTTCAGCATTGCGACAATTTCCCCCACGCTCATACCTTTAATGGCAGAGTCGAAAATACGACGAACCACGACAGCGGCCTCCGGATCTATCACGTCCATAGCCTTCCGTTGCGGGTCTTTTTTGTAGCCGTAGCCGGGAAAGCCGCTTACACGGCGGCCTTTTTTCCTTCCCTGCATCCGTCCGGTCTTGGACTTGATGGACAAGTCCTTGCTGTAGGCATCGTAGATGATTGCCCGCATTACCACGTCCAGCCCTCCGGTTGTGCCTCGATACTCACGGCTGTCGTAGTTGTCGTTGATGGAAATATACCGCACTCCCAAGAAGGGAAACAGATACTCAAGGTAATCTCCCATCTCGATATAATCTCTGGCAAAACGGCTAAAATCCTTGGTGATACAACAGCAATATTTCCCCTCCCGAATAGCGGCTACCATACGCTGGAAGGCGGGGCGGTTCATATTGGTGCCGGTGAAGCCGTCATCCACAAACTCGGTGCGGGGGTATTGGGACAGCTCGGCATGGCCATCAAGATACCGATGGATAAGCCCACGCTGATTTATCACGCTGTTGCTTTCGTCCTTGGTTCGTCCTGTCTCCTCGTCTGCGTAGGAGAGCCGGATGTAAATCGCCACCTTCTTTTCAAGCATCGCTTTTCTCTCCCTCCAAACATTCCTTGGTCAGTTCAAAAATATCCTGATACTTCATCACAATGTGAATGTCTCCGCTGTCATAGATGTAAATGCGCTCGATGACAGCATCCACCAGTTCCTGCGTCAGTTTCTTCATATTCCTGACGCTTCGCATGACCTTTACCCAGAGGTTTCGCGGTGACATGGCTTCCTGATAGGCATTGCGCTGTGCCACCAGTTCCTCAAGATGTTTGTCCCATTTCTCGGTTTCCCCCTCGTAGGATTTCTTGGCATAGAGGTACTCCGATTCGTCCAGTATTCCGGCTACATAATCCTCATACAGCCGGGTGCGCTTTCTTTGTGAAGCCGCCAATTTTTGCGAGGCACGGCGTATGGCTGCATCAAACTCGCAGCGCTTCTCCCTGTCCCTGTCACTGCCTTGGAAACTCGCAATCAGCTTTTCATAGTCGAGGCCAATCCTGATATGGGACTGGATAACTGCCAGTACCTTGGCCTCCAGCTTTTTCTGGGCGAAGTAGTGGCTGGTGCAGTCATGCCCTACACGCTTGATCTGGTAAGAGCTGCACAGGTAGCGACCGTACCATCCCCGTTTCTTTTC
>CALGGN010000070.1 GCA_937915915.1 uncultured Selenomonas sp.
TCCGTGTACGCGAATAAGACGGATGAAAGCGCTATCGTAGTTGGTGCCATCGATGGTGTAGTACCAGCCCTGGAACAGATTGACACCCAGCATGCGCAACTGGTCGCGCTGCTCGCAGGTCTCCACATATTCCGCCACCACTTTCAGCCCAAGGTCGCTTGCCATACGCGTCAGCGACTTGATGATCTGTGCGCTGCCCTTGTCATCCTCTGCCATGAGGAGCTTCGTGATGGAACCGTCCAACTTGATTTCCGCGAACTTGCCGCTCATGAGATAGGTGATGGAGGTATGCCCCATACCGAAATCATCGATGGCAAGATGATGCCCCATCTCACGGATCCTGTCCAGCTTCTTGACCGCCGAAGATGCGGTCTCGTCGGTTCCGTCCCCATCTTCGAAATTCACGGCATCCTGTTCCGTGATCTCAAAGGTGATCTGCTGCGGCGGAATCCCGTATTCATACACGGCCTCACCGATATTGTGCTCCAGCTCATCATAGAGCAGGGAAGAACCTGTGAGATTAACGGAAATGCCGTAGCGGTGGCTGGTCATGGCATTGAGCTCCGCAATCTGCTTGCAGGCACGGTTCAGCAGGAACTTTTCCAGTTCCGGCAGGAAATTCCCCGCCTTCGCCAGATGAATGATCAGCGGCGGATAGATAAAGCCCGCAATCTCATGCCGCCAGCGCAGAAGCGCCTCTGCGCTCACGAAATTCCCGTAGATATCGAACTGGGGCTGATAACTGAGATACAGATCACCCGTCTCAATGGCCCGCCTCAAATCCTGCGTGAGGGATGCATGGATGATGCGCAGTTCGCGGTCAAGTTTCGAGACAGCCAGCGGCATCTGTGTAGCTTCCGCTTTCTGAAGCTCTCGCACATAATCCTTCACGCCCCCCACAAAGGCCTCATTGTGGGCAGACTCATGGAGACGCAGAAAGACGCTGTAGACTGCTGTGCTGAACGCAATCATGGCCAACTGAAACACAGCGGCTGCCCAGGAACCCGTGGCAACATACCCGAACATCACGGGGGGAACGCTCATTGCCGTCACATGCACGGGATAGGGTATCACGCCGTGCAGGATCAGCTCGTATGCCATCGTGTTCCCCACCATCGGCACCAGCAGCATCGGTATCAAAAAGCAGATATTGCAGGCCATCGGCAAGGAATACAGAAGGATATCTGCACAGTTCACAAGGGACGGCAGCAGCGAGAGCTTTGCCAAGGAATGCGACAAGCGGTACTTTCCAAAGAGCAGAATGGCAATCACAAGGCCAAGGCTCGCACCGGCACCGCCCGGATAGGCCAGCATCGAAAATTCCCGTGTGAGGAAAAAGTTCGACTGATCGAGCATTCTGGTATAACCCTCGCCACCCTCACCGGAATACGCGAAGAAATTCCACAACTCACCCAGAAGCTGCTCCGCATGGATGCCGAAAAAATTCAGCAGATCCGCCATGGTCGAATAGACCGCCAACCGCCAGAAGTCAGACTCGATGGAAAGAAGCCATACTCCCAGATGCTGCAAGAGGAATTCCTGCAGCCGCAATCCCCCCGTCACATAGCTCACCATCATAAAGTGCAAGGTAGTGAACCCAAACGCCATGACCACGAACACAGGGATCGCATTGAGCGTGGTCTTCAGATTCGGCAGATAAATCGCGGACAGCTTCGTAAGCGTGATATGCGCTGTCCTTTCATACAGAAACTTATAAGAATAGACCGCGCCCAGCGTATAGATCAGCATATTCAGGCTATGATCGAAATTCCAAGCGGCCGAGACGTCCTCAAAGATAAACTCCGAATCCGGCACTTGCTGGGAGAGAAACATGCCCGCCACTGCCATCACGGGAAGCAGGATGTCATGCCCGTCCCCCAGCTTCCAGATGCGCGAGAAGCTATAGGCGATCGTGATGCCCAAAAAGAGGCTTCCGTAGTTTGCAATCCCTCCGTGGATGACGTGCAAGGGCCGATACAACAGGGTGGTCTGAAGACCTCCGTCCGACAGCCACGCCTCGTATCCGGGAATCGGAAGATGCAGCAGGAAATCCGAAAAACCGAACATGACCGCGCCTGCCACCACCAGCACATAGCCCTGCTGTATCCCGCGAATCAGCTCGATCTGGCTCACCCGATGGGCAATCGCGGTCATATGGTGCCATAGCTCCGTCCTCTCAAACTCCGATATATTCACTCCGACAGAATCCCCCTCTGAAAACTGGGTCATGAACGTGACATTTATCCACTCATAGCTCCTAATTATACCAACGTTTCGGCCTTTTTTCAATTTCTTTCATCCTATTTTCATAGGATTTCTTATCAACAAAAAATTCCCCCGAACTTCGGGGGAATAAGCAAACGATGAAATCACTCCGCGCGTGCGGGAATCAGGTCCTCCGCCTTCAGCTTGCCCTGCTTGGCACGCTCCGAGAACTCCGCCGTCGCGGTGAAGAGCACGTCGCTGGAGCTGTTCAGCGCCGTCTCGCAGGAGTCCTGCAATACACCGATGATGAAGCCCACGCCCACCACCTGCATCGCGATATCATTGTCGATGCCGAAGGACGCGCATGCCACCGGAATCAGGAGCAGCGAGCCGCCCGCCACGCCCGAGGCGCCGCAGGCGCCCACCGTGGAGATGACGCAGAGCAAGAGCGCCGTCGGGAGATCGACGGAAATGCCGAGGGTATGCGCCGCCGCCAGCGACAGCACCGCGATGGTGATCGCCGCCCCCGACATATTGATGGTCGCGCCCAGCGGGATCGAAATGGAATAGATATCCTCATTCAGCCGGAGCCGCTTGCAAAGGCTCATATTGACCGGGATATTCGCCGCAGAGCTGCGGGTGAAGAACGCATACAGCCCGCTTTCGCGCAGCGTTGCAAACACCAGAGGGTAAGGGTTCCGATGGATTTTCAGGTATACCAGAATCGGATTCATGATCAAAGCCACGCTGAAAAATGCGCCCAGGAGCACCGCCAAAAGGTGCGCGTAGCCCAGCAGCGCATCCGCTCCGTTCGTGCCGATGGCATCGGCCACCAACCCCATGATGCCGAAGGGCGCCAGACGGATGACCCACTGCACCACTCGCGTGACGGCCTTCGCAAGATCCGAAAGCGCATCATGCGTCGCATCCGAAGCCCCGCGCAGCGCAAAGCCAATCAGCACGGCCCATGCGAGGATTCCGATGTAATTCGCACTCGCCAGCGCATGGATCGGGTTGTCCACCACGTTCATGAGCACCGTATGCAGCACCTCGACAATGCCGCTCGGCGGCGCCACCGCCGCATCCGAAATCTGCAGCTCCAGCGTCGTCGGGAACAGGAAGGACGCGGACACCGCCACCAGTGACGCGAAGAACGTCGCGAACACGTAGAGCGTGATGATCGGCTTCATCACGGAATTCGTATCCGCCGCCTTCTGGGACATCGCATTCATGACCAGCACAAAGACCAGAATCGGCGCGACCCCCTTCAGCGCCTTCACAAAGAACTCTCCCAGCACAGCCACCGCCGGGACAATCGACGGGACGGCCAGCGCAATCACAATACCAATGACAAGCCCAATGGCAATGAGCTTGACGAGCGCCGTCTCTCCATAAGCCTTTCCTATTTTAGATAACACAACGATTCCTCCCTGGAGAAATACATTCCTATCGCTTTCCGAGGATGCTCCCCCAATAGATTTGTTGGCACAGAAAGCACAACGCCTACCAGTATACTAAAAAATGGGGCAGATTGCAAACAAAAAACTCAAAACCAAACGGCAAAATCGGCAAAATCAGTATACGTATGTTATGATGAAAGAACGGGACTGTGAGCCGAATGCCTATGGATGAGACGAACTGCAGCCAGGAACTCCTCCCCTATCGAGATGCATAGAGAAAAATGGCACTAAAAATGGCACTAAAAATGACCTAAAAGATGTCCTAAAAGATGACCTAAAAGATGACCTAAAAGATGTCCTAAAAGAACTGTCTGAACGTCAGATG
>CALGGN010000071.1 GCA_937915915.1 uncultured Selenomonas sp.
CGCTGACCATCTTCCTGCCCTCGATATTTTCCCGACACAGCAGGACACACGTCTCCACATGAGAGCTAAACGGAAACATGTCCACGGGCTGCACTTTCTCCGCCCGATATCCCAATCCATCAAGAATCGCGATATCCCTTGCCAGCGAGGCGGGATTGCAGGATACATAAACGATTCTTTTCGGCTCCATTTGTGCGAAAGTTTCCAGTACCACCGGCGTGCAGCCGGCTCTCGGGGGATCTACGACCACGACATCGGGGCGGATGCCTTGCTTGTAGAGCTTGGGCATGACGACAGTTGCGTCTCCTACGATGAATTCCGCGTTCTTGATGTGATTGTCCCGGGCATTTTGCCGGGCATCCAAAATCGCAGGCTTTACGATTTCGATGCCGTAAACCCTGCGGGCTTTCCGGGCGAGAAACAGCGTGATGGTCCCCGTGCCGCAATAGGCGTCTATGACGATTTCTTGGCCGCTGAGCTCTGCGAATTCCAGTGCTGTGTTATAGAGGACTTCTGCCTGCTCGCTGTTGACCTGAAAAAATGATCTTGCGGAAATATGGAAATCCAGCCTGCCAAGGGAATCCAAGATTGACGGCTTGCCCCAGAGGAGCTTTGTCTCTCTTCCCAGAATGACGTTATTGTGATAGGTCTGGATATTCTGTTGAATGCTTGTGAGCTTCGGCACTTTTTCGCGCAGCAAACGCACGAATTCCCTGGCTTTCGGAAGTTCTTTCGTCGCCGTCACCAGCACCGCCATGAGCTCTTCGTTTTTCCCCACACGCCCCATGACATGACGCAACACGCCCGTATGCCGATCCTCATCATAAACGGAGATATGAAGCTGATCCACGATTTCGCGTACCGCGTTGACAATCGCATCGTTGCCCTGCTTCTGGATATGACATTCATGCGTGTCGATGATGTCATGGCTCCCCTGTGCAAAGCATCCGATGACAGTCCTGCCCTTGCTTCTCCCG
This sequence comes from uncultured Selenomonas sp., assembly GCA_937915915.1. Classification (GTDB taxonomy): domain Bacteria; phylum Bacillota; class Negativicutes; order Selenomonadales; family Selenomonadaceae; genus UBA9786. The sequence continues at coordinate 978 of CALGGN010000071.1, forward strand.
ATGGGGAACTGCATCTTATTGCGATAGTTCCACGGATGCTCCGCAGGCAAAGTTTCCCCCACAAAAAGGTCAGGACGTTTGCCGATACGGGAAACAGCGTCGATGACCTGCTGACGCTTTGCTTTGAGCTGCGCCTCATAGGAAAGATGCTGGAGCTGGCATCCTCCGCAAGCGTGATAAGCCTTGCATTTGGGTTCCACGCGATCCGCACTTTTGCGCAGGATTTTCAACAACCTGCCCCTCGCATAAGTCTTCTTGACTTCTTCCATCTGCGCCTCGACAAGCTCGCCCGGCAGGGCATAAGGCACAAAAACCGTAAATCCCTCAAATTTTCCCACGCCTTCGCCGCTGCTGCCCAAACCATGGATTTCAATTTCGTAAGTCTTCCCTTTCACCACGGGGATTGTCTTTTTCATAAACGCTCCAATCTTTCCGATTCCCGTTCTGCGTTCCCCACAAAGTTTAATCGTTCCAACAGTTCCATCGGATGCTTCAGAATCAGGTCCGCACCGCTTTCCACCAGTTCCGACTCCGGGCGGAATCCCCAGCTGACGCCAATCCCGAGGAATCCTGCACGGCTTGCCATTTCCATGTCCACCGGACTGTCTCCGAGATATGCGACTTCCTCGGGGAGAACGCCCATACGTTCTGCAATCTGCAAGGCCCGGGACGGATCCGGCTTGCGAGCCTGTCCGGGAACATCTCCCACGATCTCGCGAAATATCCCGGCAGGGAACAGCTTTGCAGCGATCAATCTTGCTGCAGGCTCCTGCTTGTTCGTGCAGACGGCCAGTGGGATTCCCTTCTGCTGCAGCTTCCCTAACGTTTCAAGGATTCCCTCATATGGCTTCGATTTGTTCATCATATTTTTTTCATAAATACCTTTGTAACGTCCCAAAGCCTCATCCACAAAAGTCTCATTCTCTGCCATGTCCTTCGGCAAGCTGCGCTGGATCAGCTTTCTGGGGCCGTTCCCGACAAAATAACGGTACTCTTCCAGCGTATGTCCCGGACATCCGTAAAATGACAGCAGCTCCTCCACGCTGTCCGCCAAATCCTCCAAAGAATTGAGCAACGTCCCATCCATATCAAAAATCACCGCACGATACTGCACAAACATCCTCCTTCGCACAGGAACTTTCCAAATAAGTCGCATAAACCCACTGCCGTCAGTTTTCTTTCTTCATTCCCATCTTATGCTCATACATCGCCGCATCCGCCTCATGGAAAACGGCTGCGTATTCCATGCCGCTCCGATAGACTCCAATGCCTCTGGCCACGGATACAGCCAGTTCGTCGCCCTCCACCTCGAAGCGCTCTGCCTGCGTCTGTTCGTCGAAGGAACGAAGCAGCTGCTCCCGATGCTCGTAGTCCTGTTTCTCCAGAATGGCTACAAACTCATCGCCGCCCACACGGAAGACAGGACTGTGAGCGAACACCCTGCAGATGATATTTGCCGCACGGCGGATCAGCTCGTTTCCGGCTTCATGCCCATAGCGGTCGTTGACGCGCTTCAGGAAATTCGCATCAAATACCACAACAGCATAGGCAAGCGACTCTTCAGACCTGCGCTTGTCAAGCTCTGCTCCTTTCCGCATGTAAGCCGCCGTATTCCGAAGCCCTGTGAGCTTGTCCCGATACACATAGACTTCCAGCTTGGAAACCATCTCGCGGATGCTGTCCACCAAAGCGCCCAGTTCGTTTTCCGACTCGTAGGGGATCTTGACATCCAGATTGCCTGCCGCAATCCTTTTCGCTGCATCCGTCAATGCCAATAAGGGACGGATGCCACGGGAGGCCAGCCAGATGCTGAAGAACGATACCATGATTGCCACGAATAACATGCTCGCGATCAAATGCATCAGCATATTGTTGCGCTCCGCGTACACATCGTGGCGAGGCATTGCTATGCCCAGCCAAACGCCATCGAAAAGATAGGTCTCTCTTTCATAATAGTCGGGATTCGGCACAAAATCGGCTCCCTGCTCAAAATCCCTATGATAGAGCACCCTATCGTTCCGATCCGTCAGATAGACATGTCCATAATCATAAACCGCCATTCTGCGGACTTCATGGACCAGATACTCGAAATCGATATCCATGCCCACAATGCCCACGAAATGATTTCCTTCATAAAACGGCGCAACATAGGAAATGACATAGTCCTTCGTCAGGGGATCGATGTACGGCTCGATCCATGTTGCATGATGGCGCTGCATCGGAATATAAAACCAGCCTACATTTTTTACATCGGTCGGCTCATACTTCGAAAGATCGATGGGAACCCTCCGGTAGAAAGAAGGGATCGCTCCTTCCCAGCGATCCGCTTCACGTTCCCATGAAAAACCGCCAATCGGCCCCGCATAGGACGGATCGCAGCGCAGGTAAAATGCGATGCTCCCGTCCGTACCGGCGGCCACCAACTCGCAAAGACGCTCCATCCTCCTCAGGTAATCCTGCCGATATCCTTCATCATTCACGAGGCGGTCATAGCTTTCCATCTCGTGCAGAGCCAAAGATTTCATGCCATTGACGGAGACCCGTATGCCGTCAAACGTCCTTCGCATCCGCTCCCTGCATATGGCGCTCATCTCCTCCATGGTCTGCTCCACACGCTTGCTGATCGTGTAGTCCATCGCAAAAAAGCTGCCCCATCCAAGCACTGCGGCTGAGACAAAAACCGTCACAACCTCCAGCAGCACGATATTCGTCATGATGGAATGCCGATAGCGCAGCAACATATAAAAAAGAGCGACCATCACCAGATTCACCATGGTCAGGCATTCTGCAACATACTGCCGCCATGTGTCGATCTGGTCCAAATCGTAGATGATGCCGGAAACATCCAAAAAAGCGAACAGCGCAAAAAAGGAAAGAAAGAACAGAAGCGCCATGTTCCAACTGCTGTCACGGGAAAATCTCCCCGCGGCGGAGGCCTCCCGCTCGGCTGCGCTCTCGGCGCTGTCGCCGATCTCCGGCAGCATTGGACGGAACCGCCCGAGCCGCTTTGGTCGATAAAATGCGTAGTTATGGCTGATAAGATAGTAAAACCAAATCGAGCCAAAGAAAATCGCGATATTGAAGTCGTTGACAAAACAGAGCAGCACATATTCGATACAGGAATTGATCCGGGAACCCGTATGTTCCCGAATCTGGGCCAATCCCTCCGCATCCATGGTGAGCCCTTGAAAAACGGATGTTACCGAAAAGGTAAGAAACAAAATTCCGACGAACTTCAGCAAACAGTGTGCGCTGGAAGAAAAAACCGGTTCCCCCGGACGCACAAAACAAGAATGCCACAGGCGAAACGGCAGGTACGCAGATAAAAAGACACAGAGCGCATCTCGGCAAAGAACCCAGAACGACTGCGCCGAGACCGCGCCCGCCCCCTCCTGCGCCATAAGACGGCCAACGGCCTGCCAGTCCACGCCTGTCAGCAATTCCCCCACGAAAACGCCTGCGGCCGCCACGGGTCCCCACATCAGCCCAAGCAAAGGCGGCAGAAACGTCGCAAATCGGACCACCTGCAGCGGCATCACAAAAATAACAGGCGCAGCCATCACGCATATGGAATAAACGATGAGCGAACAGAAAAAGCGACAAACTACTCGTTTCAAGCTTCCACCTCCTCAAAGAGATGCTGTACGGCTTATGGAATCCGGAACGCCTCGCAGGCTTCCGCCCCGTACTTTTCCTTCAGGTGACCAATCAAAGATTGTGTGCGCTCCTGAAATTTTGTTCGTTCCTCCAGCGAAAGCTCAATGACCTCCATACCGTTCGCAATGCATTCCCGCAAGAACCTTTGTTCATTTTCCTCCATGTAGTCCCTTCCCCAGTTGCAGGCCGCTGTCATCTTTTCCTGAAGCATTGCCTGTGTTTTAGGTTCCAGCATATCCAATGATTTGGTATTCGCGACGAAAATGTAATTTTCATAGGCATAATTCCAAATCGTCATGTATTTCTGTATATCATCCAGATTCGCGGACAGTATTGTAAGATAGCTGTTCTCTTGTCCGTCCGTGGTTCCCTGCCGTATGGTGGTCGGAAGCTCGCTCCAGCTCAGGGGGATCGGCTCGGCTCCCAAGGCCTGAAAGAACAGGAAGTAGCTTCCCTGCTTCCCAAGCACGCGGATTTTCAGCCCCTGCATATCTTCCACATTTCTGACCGGACGTTTGTCATTCGTGAGCTGGCGGAATCCGTTATGGGTCGAGCCCAGATAGCGGATGCCCTGCATCTCCAAAAGTTTCGCATAATACGCCCCGCCCGTTTCATCGATGACCTTTCGCGCCTCCTGATAGCTTTGATAGCTCCAGGGAATCGTACCGACCGACAAGCGTTCATCCAGTATTGCCATCGTGCCGGAGGTGTAGGCCGCCAGATCCACAGAGCCGTTCGCTATCATCTCCACGCCCTTGGTCGTGTTGCCGCCTGCCAGCTGATCCCTCGGATAGACCTCGATATGAACCCGCCCGTTTGTCTCTTCATCTACCAGCTGGGAGAATTTGCGCGCCACCATGGTATCGATGCCACGTTCCGTGCCATTGACCGCCATGACCATCCGCACTTTCTGATATTCCCCTACATCATGCAGCATCCTTTTTTCCTGTCCACAACCGATCAACGCGAGCGAAAGGATGCACAGAAGCACAGCGCAGCACCTCTTCATCCCATCACTCCCCTCTTTACAGAGCCTTAGGCAAACACCATACTCTCGGCTATTTATTCGACGGTCAGCGTTGAAATCCCTGCAACCCGTAAAATTCTCTGAAAAGCTGCACAAAAAATCGGCAAGCCGGTCAGAAGACGCCTGCTTGCCGATTTGCGACACGATTCAGTTGTCCAGCTTGCTCGCAAGCAGCTGGTTCACCATCTGCGGATTCGCCTTGCCCTTGGTCTGCTTCATGACCTGGCCCACCAGCGCGCCGATGGCCTTTTTCTTTCCGGCCTTGTATTCCTCTACCGCCTTGGGATTCGCGGCAATCACCGCATCCACGACGCCCTCGATTTCCTTTGTGTCCGTGATCTGCACAAGGCCCTTGTCCTTCACGATCTGCTCGGGGGACGCATCGGAAGCCCACATTTCCTTGAATACCGTCTTGGCGATTTTAGAGGAGATCGTTCCCTTGTCGATGAGTGCGATCATCTGCGCCAGCCGCTTGGCGTCCACAGGGGAATCCTGGATTTCCTTTCCCTCTGCATTGAGGTTTTTGGACAGGTCTCCCATCATCCAGTTCGCCGCTGCTTTCGCGTCGGCGCCTTCCGACACCATGGCATCGAAATACTCCGCCATCGCACGGGTGCTGGTGATGATGCCCGCATCGTAGTCAGAAAGGCCAAATTCCTGCTGCAGACGCTCACGACGCGCATCGGGAAGCTCCGGAAGCTCCTTGCGGAATGCTTCGATCTGCTCCGCCGTCGTCACGATGGGCGGAAGGTCAGGCTCAGGCATATAGCGGTAATCATGGGCGTTTTCCTTGCTGCGCATGGAAAGCGTGATGCCCCGCTCCGGATCCCAGGTACGGGTTTCCTGGACGATATGCCCGCCATCCTCCAAGACCTCTGTCTGGCGCTCGATTTCATAATTGATGGCATCCTCCAACGACTTGAAGGAGTTGATGTTCTTCATCTCCGTGCGCGTGCCAAGCTCCTTGGACCCTTCCGGACGCAGGGAAACATTGATATCGGCACGCAGATTGCCCTCCTCCATACGGCAGTTGGACACATCGATGTACTCCATGATAGCCTTGATCTTTTCCATATAGGCACGCGCTTCCCCCGCGGAGGAAAGATCCGGCTCGGAAACGATTTCCAGAAGCGGGACGCCCGTGCGGTTATAGTCCACATTGGAAGTCGCGGAATCCTTGATATTCGTGCCGGAATGCACCAGCTTGCCGGCATCCTCCTCCATGTGGATACGGGTCAGGCGGATGCGTTTTTTCCCGGACTCTGTATCGATATCCACCCATCCATGCTCCGCAATGGGCAGATCGTATTGCGATGTCTGCCAGTTTTTTGGCAGGTCGGGATAATAGTAGTTCTTGCGGTCGAATTTGCTGTATTGATTGATCGTGCAGTTCGTTGCGAGTCCTGCCTTGATGCCGAATTCCACCACCCGTTTGTTGATGGTGGGCAGCACCCCCGGCAAGCCAAGGCAGACGGGGCATACATGGGTGTTCTGCTCTGCCCCGAAGCCCGTTTCGCAACCGCAGAAAATCTTTGTCTTTGTCTTCAGCTCACAATGGATTTCAAGACCAATGACTGCTTCATAATTCATGCGTTCTTCCCTCCAATGCTTGCCATTTTCGTATGGAAGTCCTGTGTTTGCTCATAGGTATAGGCCGCTCGCAGGATGGTCTCCTCATCCAGCGCCTTGCCGATGATCTGAAGCCCGATTGGCATGCCCTTGCTGCTGAAGCCGCAGGGGACGGAAATGCCGGGAAGTCCCGCAAGATTCAAAGGAACCGTGCAAATATCCTGCAGATACATCTGCAGCGGGTCGCTGACGAGCTCCCCGATTCTGAAAGCAGGCGTCGGAGCCGTCGGAGCCATGATGACATCCACTTTTTCGAATGCTTCCGTAAAATCCTGCTGCACCAAGGTACGCACTTTCAGCGCCTTGAGATAATAGGCATCGTAGTAGCCGGCGGAAAGCGCATAGTTGCCGATCATGATGCGCCGCTTGACCTCCTCGCCGAACTTCTCGCTGCGGGTATTGGTCATAAGCTCCACGACATCCGCGCCATTGACGCGCTCACCATAGCTGATGCCGTCATAGCGTTCCAGATTGGTTGCCGCCTCAGCCGGTGCGATCAGATAATAGGTGGAGATTGCATAATCCGTATGAGGCAGGGAAATCTCCACGACCTCCGCCCCCAGTTCCTTGAACTTGTCAATGGCAGCGCGGACTGTCTTTTCCACATCCGCATCCATGCCCTTGACAAAATACTCTTTCGGAAGACCGATTTTCAGCCCCTTGACATCCGCTTTCAATGCCTTTGTAAAGTCGGGAACCGCTGCATCCGCAGAGGTGGAATCCATCTCATCATGGCCTGCGATGACATTCAAAATATGCGCGCAGTCCGTCACATCCCGGGCAATCGGCCCGATCTGATCCAATGAGGAAGCATAGGCCACCAAGCCATAGCGGGAGACCCGTCCATAGGTCGGCTTCATGCCCACCACGCCGCAAAAAGAGGCAGGCTGGCGGATGGATCCGCCCGTATCCGAACCAAGCGCCCAGATTGCCGTCCCTGCTGCTACGGCAGCCGCACTGCCGCCGGAGCTCCCCCCTGGGACACAATCCGTATCCCAAGGATTATACGTCGGATAAAATCCGGAATTCTCTGTGGAACCGCCCATGGCGAACTCATCCATATTGGTCTTCCCCAGCATGACAGGGTGTTCCTTTTCGAGCTTCGTCATGACCGTCGCATCATAGGGAGGCACGAAGTGCTCCAGAATCTTCGACGCACAAGTGGTCGGAACGCCCTTTGTGCAGATATTGTCCTTGATTGCACAGGGAATTCCCTCCAAAAAGGCAATCGCATCGCCCCTGGCGATTTTCTCGTCCGCTGCTTTCGCTTGGACAAGCGCCGCTTCCTTTGTCACATGGAGATAGGCCTTTACATCCCCCTCCACCTCGTCCATCCGGGCCAGCACATCCTGTGTGAGCTCCGCCGAGGTGATTTCCTTCTTCACGAGCATGTCATGGAGAACATGCGCCGGTTGTTCAAATAATCTCACGTTCTTCCCTCCATCACTCTTCCAGAACTCTCGGAACCTTGAAGTAGCCGTCTTCCTTCAGCGGCGCATTGGAAAGCGCTGCCTCGCGGTCGAGGGACGGCTTCACCACATCTTCACGGAACACATTCTGCATGGGCAGCGCATAGGTCGTGGGCTGCACCTGTTCCGTATCCACGCCGGAAAGGTTCTCCACATAGGTCAGGAAAGCATCCATCTGCCCCATATATTTGTCTGCCTGCTCTTCCGGAATGGAGAGACGGGAAAGCACCGCCACATTATCCAAATCCTTCTTCGTGACTTTCACTTGATTCACCATCCATTTCCAAAATTCAAAACTAAAAGCTATTATAACGCAAGCGTTCAAATTTTGCCATAGGCAAAATACTCCTCTTGGCGTTTCGACAGGTTAATCCTGTCATAACGCAAGCGTTCAAATTTTGCCATAGGCAAAATATTCCCCTTTTGCCATAGGGAGAGTTTGCCGTGCCGCAAGCCGCTAATCGCATTTCAGGCTGCCTTGGCAATGGTATCGCCGTGAAACCTTTGGACAAGCTGCCACAACACAAAGGATAACATTACGGCGAATATCATAATCACGTTCAGCCCGTGAATATAATCCGGCCACGGAAGAGCGGCCGCCATCATGCCGAAACTGCCGAACATGGTTTGCATAAACTTGATCACGGACGAGGCCGTACCGGCGTTGTTGTCGGTAATGCTGAGCAGCCAATTCATGGAATGTGAACGGGTAAATGAATTTGCCAATGTATAGGGAACATAGCACATCAAAAAGACCACAGCATCGTCCCTGCCAACCGCCAGCATAGCTATGGCGCTGAAAACAGCCAAGGCAAAGCAGATATAAGTGAGCCTGAACTTTGACAGGCGGCGGCTTAGTTTCAGGTATAAAAACGGCCCCAATATGGAAAACGATGCGTTGATGGCGTAAAAATGGCTGTAGGTTTGCGCGGACAAGCCAAAATGTTCCACATATATGAAGGATGACAAATTTATATACGCCATAAAGGGAGTCGAGAAACAAGCAAACACCAAGAGCAGCAGCATAAAGTCCTTACGATGTGCCACTTCCAGCAGCAGCGACAAAGAATGAAGCATTGTGCCTTGATAACGGGATTGCGGCAAAAGCGTTTCGGTCAGCAGACATGCCAAGATAAAATTTATTGCGCCCAAAACGGACAACAAGACAAAGGCTCCGTGCCATGCGGTAAATGTAAGCAAAAAACCGCCGATAACGGGAGCCACGATTGGTGCAATTACCCCCAACGCCTGAGTGACGGCCAAAATCTTTTTCATTTTGCTCCCGCTGAATATATCTTTTACCAAAGCCGTCGATACGGTTATAATCGCGCCCGAACCGATAGCTTCAACGATACGGGCGCCGATCAGAACGTATATGTTGGGAGCCATCGCGCAAAGAACCGATGCAAGGGTATATACTGACGTCCCGAACAACAGAATGGGCCGACGCCCGTATTTATCGCTTAAAGGGCCGAGCAAAATCATGGAAATTGCATAAAACACAAAGAATAAAGTTAAGGTAAGACTCACCAAAGATTGAGATACCGAAAAATATCCGCTCATTTCCGGCAAAGCCGGCAGGTACAGATCCGTGGACAAGGGGACAAACATATTCATAAAAGCTATAAAAATGACCATAAAGCGATCGGGCAAATTTTTTTTTAGGGCTTCCATTCCTACTACATCTGCAAACTTTTTACCTGTCTTTCGGGAAACCTTAAAAGTGTTAGGCGAAATGAATTTCCTAAACACAAAGCTTATTGCGCCAAAGAATATTATATAGAAGAAAACATCAAGAACCACAGAAAGTATTTCCAGGCTGTCCTTCTTTATTCTTACAGTT
>CALGGN010000072.1 GCA_937915915.1 uncultured Selenomonas sp.
TGAAAGAGGACATTGAAACGTCGCGCTACACCAAACAAGTGGAAGACGGAATGCTACACAGGCTCAGGGACCTTGGCTTTCTGCACCTTCTCCGGGGCGGCAGCGTTCCAATCGGCAGGGTTGAAGACATCTTTCTTCATAGTAACGACGGATTGAGGAAGGCATCTGGGTCATGAGGCAGGAAGCAAGCACGGGAGAGATTGCGGCAGTGCTTGTCAACTTCAACATCATAATGGTTGAAGATATAGTTGTAGAGGCTGATGAAAAACCGCTCCTGATATTCGCCTAAGGATTCTCCGTCGTTGCCATAGCGGAAATAGGAGTCAGTGAAAGAGATGACCCATTTGAGGCCATCGCCAGAAGGACTGCGGAAGAGCAGGAGGGTGTCGAAGTATTGATCTTCTTTCAGTTGTCGGAAGGTGGCTTCGACATCTTTCAGGTGGTCGAAATCGAGGCAGATATAGCCGGAATGCTGGATGATGGCTTTGTCGGCACGGACGGAGAAGATGCCAGAGAAGGTGCAATAGTCGAATTTGTCGGCTTTGTACTGACGGCGGTACTTGTCTATCTTGATGCCACGGTACTCGCGTGTGCGGTCTTTTGCATAGTCGCTGATGATGTAATTGAAGACATCAAAAAGATGGAGGGTTATGAGCGTTAAAACCGTGTACTACATGTGAAGGTACAATCAAAAAAGCTCGTTTTCGAGTCCTCGTTTTCTATTGCGCGACATCTGTCGTTTCCTTTGCTCATCAAGGGAATCGCCTTTGGTGAGCACGACTTCTGCGGCGGCTCTCATGTCGTCGAATAGCTTCAGAAAATCCCTGTTTTTTGCTTCGGAGAGCATGTTGTTGTAGTTTTTGATTTCAGTATTGAAGAAACGGCCCAGGGCGACGATGAACTTTTCCATGTTTTGGACAAAGAGGCCGTTGTCCTCTTCGATGATACGCATTTCGCAACAAACACGCATGATTTTGATAAAACTAGTGATGTTGTTTTTGCCGATGCGGTATTTGCTGAAAGGCTGTGCAGGGTCTTTGCTTTGAGAAATGCGACGGATTTCGTTTTCGATGATCTTCGCCCAGTCGCCTGAGGCCTCTTGAATGGCTTCACGAAGGGTGTCGAGTACGATGATACATTCTTCTTTTGTCCGCTCCTTGGCTTTGAGCATGATATGCTGGACGCTGATGAGCTGGCGAGGCTCGTAGAATCGCGGCAGGAAGGATTGTGAGATAGGATAGCCGAAAGAGCTGGAGCCAGGGATGAGCGAAGCCATGGAGGTGGCAGCGATATAGATAGGATGGAAAAAGTCTGGCAAGCGTTTTTCCAGCAGTCTTTTGAGGTTGGATAGGTAGCGACGGAGCTTTGGTGCATCCTGATGGAACGACAGCAGGAAATAAGCGAAAGAGAGGCTGACGAGGGTGGAGTAGGTGATGCCGTCGGTCATGGTCTCGTAAGTTTCGCTGCGTGCGGTGTTCAGGTCGGGAGCCTCGATGACTTCGAGGCAGATGCCATAGGCGTTGTTGAAGGCTTTGAGGATGTCTTCGTCAGGGAGGGCGGAGCTTTCCTTGACGGTGGCGTGAAGGATTTGATTAGGCAGGTTCTCGGAAAGGAAATCGGCCACGGATTTCCTTCGTTGGAAATGGAAATTTGATTGTGACATGGCAGATAGTATTTAGGAGGACGCGAAGCGCCTGTGTTGCATGTCACAATAATAGAGAAAGAGAAAATGAGTGCTTATGAAGGATAGGAGGATGGACAAGATGGATAGGGGAGGCGTGTCAACGGGGGATTTTGGAGGGTGGAAATGTCTGGGTTACTTAAATAGTTATTTTCGGTGAAAATGTCCACGAATATATGCCGAAAAGAAAATCGGTTGACATGTGGTTGACACAGTAGGCCATTTTTGGGGTATGAAAAAGACCTAACTGATTGGAAATCAATTAGGTCTATTTTGAAATCTCGTGACCTGGCTGGGGCTCGAACCCAGGACCCCCACATTAAAAGTGTGATGCTCTACCTACTGAGCTAACGAGTCTTCCCACTTCCGATTTTTTAATCGGGACTGCAAAGGTATATCGTCTGAACGAAACTTCCAAATCTTTCTTCAAAAATTTTTCAAAATTTGCTCATTTCCTTAATGGCCTGATCCTGGGAAAGCTGGCAGATCAGAAGGCGGCCGTCTCTCAGGGCCACGATGCTGTCCCGAAGCCCCTGCAACACAACCTGCCCCCCGGCCGGAACATGCACGATGCACCCGTGGCAGTCAAACAGCCGCGCATCCCCGACTATGCAATTCCCGTCGGCATCGGCCTGAATATGCTCCTTGACAGCCACCCAAGTGCCAAGGTCGCTCCACTGCGGCTCGCATGCAATCATGTAAATATCAGGCGATTTCTCCATGACGGCATAGTCAATGGAAATCTTCTCGCACTCGCGGAAATGCTCCTGCAAGGCGGCATCCTCCTTGTCCGTAAAAAGGAAGGGCTCAATCTTGTCCATCACCCCGGAAATCTGCGGAGCGTAGCGGCGCAGCTGCGCGTTGATGGTGGCCACGTTCCAGACGAAGATTCCCGCATTCCAGAAGAAATTCCCGGCTGCAAGGTATTTTACGGCAGTTTCCAAGTCCGGCTTCTCCCGGAACTCGGACACCTTGACGACGGCCTCCTGCTCCAGGGACTCCGCGCAAATATAGCCGTATCCCGTCTCGGGCCTGGTAGGCTTGATGCCGACGGTGACAATCTTCCCGCTGCCGTCCACGGCCGCAAGGGCCTTGCGGATAACCGATGTGAACTTCCCTGTATCAACTACCAGGGCGTCGGAAGGCGTAACCACTACATTGGCCCGGGGGGCTTCCTTTGCCACCTTGCGGCAGGCGTAGGCTATGCAGGGGGCGGTATTGCGGCCCTCCGGCTCTGCAAGGATGTGGCTGACGGGTATTTGCGGCAGCTGCTCGCGCACCTTGGCGGTGTACCGCGCGCCGGTAACCACCCAGAAATTCTCTATAGGCGCGACGGACAGGAAGCGGTCCGCCGTCATCTGGAGGAGGGAACGCCCGCTGCCGGTTATGTCTATGAACTGTTTGGGGAGCTCCGGTGTGCTGACCGGCCACAAACGGCTGCCGATGCCGCCGGCCATTATTACTATGTGGTTGTTCAGTGCCATATTTTATTTGCCTATAAGTTTCAGGAATTCGCTCCGTGTCCTCAAGGACTGCAGGAAGGCCCCGGAGAAGGCCGAAGTAGTGGTGAGCGCATTGCTCTTTTCCACCCCGCGCACCATCATGCAGGTATGCATCGCCTCTATTACGACGGCGACGCCAAGGGGATGCAGGGCCTTCTGGATGGCATCCCGTATCTCTATCGTCAGGCGCTCCTGCACCTGCAGCCTGCGGGCGTAGGTCTCCACGACACGGGCTATCTTGCTCAGGCCGGTAATCTTCCCCTTGGGGATGTAAGCTATGTGTACCTTGCCGATGAAGGGCAGGAGGTGATGTTCGCACATCGAGTAAAGCTCTATGTCCTTGACCAGCACCATCTGCTGATACTGCTCGTCAAAAACGGCGGACTGGATAATTTCCACGCCGTTTTCCCCGTAGCCCTTGGTCAGGAACTGGAGGGATTTGGCCTCCCTCTCCGGCGTCTTCACAAGTCCCTCTCGCTCAGGATT
>CALGGN010000073.1 GCA_937915915.1 uncultured Selenomonas sp.
GCAAGCCAAGTTGTAGCCGCAGCCGCCGGTCTGGACGATCAACATATCTGCTGCCATAAGACCTCGTGGCAGGGTCGTGTGGCTGTGGCCGTCTTTATACCAAAAACTCCTGAAAGACCCAGTTGCCGTATTTCATGCCCAATGGTGTCAGATGCAGATATCCGTTTTCTTCCGCCAGCAGCCCCTTCTCCTTCATGCGGGCAATCGCATCCCGATAGATGCTCTCGATGGCGCAGCCGAATTTCCTTTGGAATGCTGCCTTGGGGATTCCCCTTGCGGTGCGGAGGGCGAGAAAGCAGAACTCTCCCATCTGGACTTCGCGTGTGGCAGGTTCCTCCAAATGAGAGGGGCTTTTGCCCGCTTCGATGGCTTCCATATAGATGTCCAGCTCCGCCGTGTTTGCCCTGCGCTCGCCCTGCCAGTAGGAATGCGCCGCCGCGCCGAAGCCCAGATAGGGTACGTCCTGCCAATAGCCCAGATTGTGGCGGCTCTCATAGCCGGGCTTGGCGAAATTGGAAATCTCATAGCGAAGATAGCCCAGCCGCGGAAGCTCCTCCATGATATAGTCGTACATGGCCTCCACCGCATCCTCATCGGGAAGCTCCAGTCTGCCCTGTTCCCGCTGCCTTGCGAAGACGGTTTCCTCCTCGACCTGCAGCCCATAGACGGAGATGTGCGGCACATCGAGGGCGGCGGCTTCCGCCACGCTTTCCCGCAGATCTTGCATAGTCTGCCCCGGCAGACCGTAGATGAGGTCAAGGCTCAGATTCCGAAAGCCTGCGTCCCGCGCAAGGCGAAGGGCTTCCCTTGCCTGCTCCGCGGCATGGATGCGCCCGATGCGGCGAAGAAGCGTGTCTGAAAAACTTTGCACTCCAAAGCTCAGTCGGTTCACGCCGCAGGAGAAAAGCCCTTCCAGATATGCCCTGTCCACGGTGCCGGGATTGACCTCCACGGTCCACTCGGCATCTCCCCGGATGGGCATTTTTTCTTTCAGCGTGTGAAGGATGCCCATGAGAAGAGGCTGCGGCAGGGCTGTCGGGGTGCCGCCCCCCACATAGACGGTGGAGGCTTTTCCCCTGCCGCAAGGAAGCAGAGTGCGCCCCCCACCACCATCTGCGATGGTCCCCCGCCCCCAAGGGGGCGGACATGTTATGCCCTGCGCTGCGATTTCGATTTCGCGGCACAGGGCATGGGCATAGCGCTCCATGGCGTCCTCTCTTCCCGCGTAGGAGGGGAAGTCGCAGTAGAAGCATTTTCTCCGGCAAAAGGGGATATGGACGTAGATGCCCCAGCCCATCAGTCGATCTGCAGGATGGCCATGAACGCCTCCTGCGGCACCTCCACCTTGCCCACGGCTTTCATGCGCTTCTTGCCCTCCTTCTGCTTTTCGAGGAGCTTGCGCTTGCGGGTGATGTCGCCGCCGTAGCACTTCGCCAGCACGTCCTTCCGATGGGCGCGCACGTTCTCACGGGCAATGATCTTGCTGCCGATGGCCGCCTGAATGGGGATCTCGAACATCTGCTGGGGAATGATCTCTTTGAGCTTCGCGGCAAGCTGCCGCCCGCGCATGGCGGCGCGGTCCCGGTGGACAATGGTGGAAAGGGCATCCACGGGGTCTCCGTTCAGGAGGATGTCCACCTTCACCAGTTTGGACTCCTGATAGTCCGCCAGCTCATAGTCGAGGGAGGCATAGCCCCGGGTAGCGGATTTCAGGCGGTCGAAGTAGTCGTAGATGATTTCGTTGAGGGGGATGTGATAGGTAATCATCACCCGGTTCGTGTCCAGATAGTCCATGGTCTTGAACTCGCCCCGCTTTTCCTGGGAAATCTCCATGACTGCGCCCACATAGTCGTTGGGCACGATGACCGTCGCCTTCACATAGGGCTCCTCCATGAACTGGATCTCCGTCTGGGGCGGCAGCGCGGCGGGGTTGTCCACGAGGATCATCTCGCCGTCGGTCTTGTGGACGCGGTAAATGACGGAGGGGGCTGTGGTGATGAGCTTCAAATGGTACTCCCGCTCCAGCCGTTCCTGTATCACGTCCATGTGCAAAAGGCCGAGGAAACCGCAGCGGTAGCCGAAGCCGAGGGCCACGGAGGTCTCCGGCTCGAAGACCAGCGCCGCATCATTGAGCTGGAGCTTTTCGAGGGCATCTTTGAGGTTGTCGTAGTCCGCGCTGTCCACGGGATAGAGGCCGCAGTAGACCATGGGCGTCACGCCGCGATAGCCGGGGAGCGGCTCGGCGGCAGGATGCTCGGCGGTGGTGATAGTATCGCCCACGCGCACGCCCCGCACATCCTTGAGACTCCCTGCCACAAAGCCCACTTCGCCTGCGCCCAGCTCGCCGAGATCCACGGGCTGGGGCTTGAAGCAGCCCACATCCGTGACCTCGAAGACCTTGCCCGTCGCCATCATCTTGAGGCGCATGCCCTTTTTGATCCTGCCCTGCATGATGCGGATGTGGGCGATAACGCCCTTGTAGGAGTCAAAGTAGGAGTCAAAAATCAAGGCTCTCAGTGGCTTTTCGTCCTCTGCCTCCGGCGCGGGGATGTATTCCACAATGGCGTCCAGAATCTCCTCGATGCCCACGCCTGTCTTGGCGGAGGCCAGCACTGCGTTGGAGGTGTCAAGGCCGATCACGTCCTCGATTTCCTGCTTCACCCGCTCCGGCTCAGCGCTGGGGAGGTCGATTTTGTTGATGACGGGGATGATCTCCAGGTCATGCTCCAGTGCCATGTAGACATTGGCAAGTGTCTGGGCCTCTACGCCCTGCGCCGCGTCCACCACCAGCAGCGCCCCTTCGCAGGCCGCGAGGCTGCGGGAGACTTCATAGGTGAAGTCCACATGGCCGGGGGTGTCGATGAGGTTCAGATGGTAGATCTGCCCGTCCTTCCCCTGATAGTCGATGCGCACGGTCTGCGCCTTGATGGTGATGCCCCGCTCCCGCTCCAGCTCCATGCTGTCCAGGATCTGCGCCTCCATGTCCCGCTGGGCAATGGTTCCCGTGTACTCGATGAGCCGGTCGGCAATGGTGGACTTCCCATGGTCGATATGGGCAATGATGGAGAAGTTGCGGATATTCTTGTTCTGCATGTGCGGAATTCCTTTCTTTGATTGCGGTTCACTGCGTTTTATGATAAACTGCTCACAGGAGCAGAATGGCAAGTCGGTTTGCCTCCGCAAGGAGGTGGCGCTTATGACGCTGTATGAGAAGCTTTCCATAGCATTATCAGCGGCGGCGTTGTTAGCCGCTATACTTGATTTTCTGAGGTAACACTCAGGACAAGGAAAAAGCCGCCTTATACCCGGCGGCCTCTCTCCCCTTCTGAAAGTATATTCGGAGGCGGGCTGACGCTGCTACACGCCATTCTTGCTCCTCCTATCTGTATTGTAGCATTTTCTTGCCCTGGTTGCAATAGAAGGACTTGCTTTTTCCTTTGCACCGTGCTAGAATATCTTGGTAACACTGCTGAGGGAGGTGAAAATTTTGCCGAATATCAAGTCTTCGATTTTGAGCGTGAAAACCGATGCGAAGCGCCATGCCAAGAATGCCGCTGAGAAGTCCCGTGTGCGTACGGCTTCCCGTCGCGTCCTTGATGCCATTGAGGCGGGCAACGCCGAGGAAGCAAAGTCCCTCCTCGCAGCCGCTTGCAAGACCATCGACCAGGCTGCCGCAAACCGTGTGTATCACAAGAATGCCGCAGGCCGCAAGAAGTCCCGTCTTGCCCGCAAGGTCAATGCAATGGCAAAGGCCTAAATGCATACAGGAATCCTCCGAGTCACATCGGAGGATTTTTTCTTTTCCCCTTCCCCGAATCCATGCAGGAATTTTCCCATCGGCAGCGAATTCAGAATGTAAATGCAAGTTGTGAGGGGGAATTTCCGGTGAAAGCGGTTTCTGTTGAAGATTTACAGCCCGGCATGGTGCTGGCGCGCACGATCACCAACGATGATATGGTGGTGGTGCTGTCCGAGGGCACGGTGCTGGCCGAGGCGCATATGACGCGCCTGAAAGTTTTGGATATCCCTGTCGTCTACGTCAAGGACGAGTACGAGCTCAGCAAGATCTACCGGACTGCCACCACCGTCTTCAACCGCGGCAACGCCTTTATCAAGGATTATGAAGGCATCGTGGATGAAGCGCAGGAAATTTTTGACGATATCAAAAAGGGCGAGCTCTCGGTGGAAAAAACCCAGGAAGTCGTGGACGACAAACTCACCCCGCTCACCCAGAGCAGCGGCGTCATTGACCATCTCTACAACCTGAACCATCTGGCCAGCGATATTTACAATCACTCGCTGCGGGTTTCCGTGCTTGCAGGGGTCATCGCGAAGTGGATGCACTTTGACAGCAGCCGGACCAAGGAGCTGATCCTGGCGGGATTCCTGCACGATATCGGGAAGATCCGCTTTGACCGGCGGCTGTTGGAAAAGGATATCGACAAATTGGTGGGCGAAGACTATGAAGCCTATACCCAACACACGGTAGACGGCCAGCAGATCCTGAACGGGATGGCCGGCATCAGCAAGGGCATCAAGCTCGCCGCCATGCAGCATCATGAGCGCATGGACGGAAGCGGATTCCCCTTTGGCACCACCGGCCCCGACATCCATGAATACGCGCGCATCATCGCGATCGCGGATATCTATGACAATATCACCACGGAGCGGGAGGGCCGCGTGAAGCGCACGCCCTTTGCCGCCATCTCGTATTTCGCCGAGAATCTATATACGACGCTGGATCCCATGGTCTGCGTCCCCGTCCTCACCCATATCAAGGATGCCTTCCTCGGCTCCACCGTGACGCTCAACAACGGCGTCACCGGCACGATTTCCTCCTACCCCAACGACTTCGCTGCTCGCCCCGTCGTCAGCACGGAATCCGGCGCGCTGGACCT
>CALGGN010000074.1 GCA_937915915.1 uncultured Selenomonas sp.
GCAGTTCCGTGCAAATGAAGATTGAAGTGCATCGGCACGGCTCCGCCTGAGCTCAGGCGGAGCCTTTTCTATTGCATATTCTGTGGATACTGTTTTTATGGAGGGGACAAATGTTTGATGAAATAGGGATGATGGAGGATGAACAAAAGGAAAGGAAGGAAAAGCGGCAGATTGTGGCGCTGGGCGTCTGCATGGCGGTACTGACGCTAGCCATGCTCTTTGGCGGCGGGGAGGATGAACTGTCTGCCGGAGAGATGGGAATGCCGGAACAGGCAGCATATCCGGCCGCAGAACAGGAGAAAGCGGACGCCCCAAAGAGGATTCTGGGAGCAGCCAAGGCCGCGAAGAGCAGTGCGCTGGCAGACCCCTTCTCCCTTCTGCATCCGACACGGAAGGAGATGGAGCAGGCTGCCTCAGCCGCGCCGCCTGTGGAAGCGGCGCCGATGGCTTCGGAGACTGCTGCTGTTCCCGTGATTTCTGAGGAACCGATGAAAAGCGCCGAGCTGCCTGTCTTTGAGCTGAAGGGAATCGCAAAGGGGGGAGGTGGCGGCATTGCCATTTTGAAGCATGGAGGGATGACACACAGCCTGCAGGCCGGTGAATCGCTGGGTGATGTGCGGGTGGAGGAAATTGCGGATAACTACGTGCTGCTTTCCAATGGGATGCGATTGGAATTGCGGATGCCGTGAGGAGGAAGATGAATGAAGAGAAGGATGTTGAGAAAAATTTTTGTTCTGCTTATTGTGGGGTGTGGAGTTTTTTGTCCGCTGTGGGCGGCGGCGGAGCCGATCTCCCTGTCCGTTGTGGATGGGGATGTGCGTTCCGTCCTGCTGTCAACGGCGCGGATGGGAGGATTCAATCTGGTTTTGGACGATTCCGTGTCCGGGACGGTAACGGTCTCCCTGCAGGATGTGGAGCCGATCGATGCCATGCATCTGGTGGCAGGCGCAGGAAATCTCTTGATGGAGCAGGTGGGCGGCAACTATGTGGTCACGGCGCGGGGCAATCAGGCAGGGCTTTCCTCCGCCCATGTATTCCCGTTGCGCTATGCGGATCCGGAGGAAGTGAGGAATTCTGTAATTTTATCTCTGGGGCTTGCAGGAAATACGGGACAAACAGCGAATAAGAACAGTGGTGTGAAAGAAAGAAAACAGGGAGATGCACAGGAAGACAGAGCGGCATCCCGTGGCGGGGAACATAGGGTTTCCATTGATTACTCCACGAATTCCCTGGTTGTTTACGGAACGCCGGAGGAGGCATTTCAGGCCGGCAGATTGCTGCAGGTGCTGGATGTGCCGGCGAAGCAGGTATCCTTGGAGGCGCGCGTGGTGTCCATCGACAAGAGCGCGGCCAAGGAACTTGGTGTGGAGTGGTCATGGTCCTCGATTCCGCAGTATCCGGATGTGTCGACTTCCTATCGGACGCATAGCACGGTGATCGAGAATCCGGACGGTTCTACGACGGTTCGGCGCGTGGAGGTGCCGGAGATTGATGTGGAACGCAGCGGACAAACGTCGGATACACAGGGAATCATCCGTTTCGGCAGAGGCCCGGAAGGGTATCCCTTTGAGTTCTACTATGGAGCAAAACTCAATGCGATGGTGGCGGACGGAAAGGCGCAGATCCTGTCACGGCCGAATATTACGACCTTGCAGGGGCATGAGGCAGTCATCAATATCGGCGGAGAGGTTCCCGTGCCGAAGGTGTCCGTGACGAATTCCACAACGGTGACATCCATTGACTACAGGGAGGCCGGTATCATCCTGCGCTATACGCCCCGCGTGAATGCGGATGGCCACATCACGGCGCAGGTCCACACGGAGGTCAGTTCTCCCGTCTTTGTGGATGATATCAAGGCATACCGCTTCCGCAAGCGCTCCGCAGATACGACGGTTCGCCTTAAGGACGGCGAGACCATGGTGATCGGCGGGCTGATCGGGAGCGAGGAGTCGCGCACGATGAGCAAGATTCCGTTCCTGGGGGATCTGCCGATTCTTGGTTCTTTCTTTCGCAGCGTGAAGAACAGCAAGACCGACTCAGAAATCATGATTTTCCTGACTGCCCGCATTTTGGACGAGAAACTGTGAGCTTTTCGTGGATTCCGTGTGTGATGCATGATGGGTAGAGTGAGATGCATTGGAGGAACTGACATGGCAATCAAAATCTTGATCGCAGATGATCACGCACTGCTTCGGCAGGGAATCAAAAGGGTATTGAACTTCGAGGATGATCTGGAGGTCGTCGGAGAGGCGGAGGACGGGCAGGAGACGCTGGCCCGCACCTTGGTGCTGCAGCCCGATATTTTGCTGCTGGATCTCAACATGCCGGGCCTCAGCGGACTGGAGGTGGCGAAGCAGCTGCAGACCGCGAAGTGCAAAACCAAGATCATTGCGCTGACCATCCATGACAGCGATAACTATGTGCTGGAGCTTTTGAAGAACGGAGCGCTGGGCTATCTGCTGAAAGATGTGGAGCCATCGGTGCTCATCAAGGCCATCCATGTGGTGAACGAGGGCAATGCGTTCGTCTATCCGAAGCTGGCGGAGCGGCTGTTCGGCGGCATCGGGGAGACGGACGACGTGAACGAAAAGGCGCGGGAGATGTGGCGTGAAAGCCGTTCGGAGCGTCTGACTTCACGGGAGATGGACGTACTGGAATGTGTGGCAAAGGGATTCAATAATCAGGATATCGCAAAGGCGCTGAACGTGAGCGAAAAGACGGTCAAGAATCATTTGACGAACATCTTCCGCAAGCTCAATGTGAACGACAGGACGCAGGCGCTCGTGTACGTGCTGAGGAATAAGATCATTACCTTGGATTAAGAAAGCGCCGGGTCGGTTCATACAGCGTTTTCCGGGGAACTACTGGTGAGGTGTTGGGATGGATCTGGATTTTCATTTTGATACAGTGTATGTACTTTCCAGATGGGCGAAGTTTGGCAGCCCGAATGCGAGCCTGATTGCGCACAGCTCGCAGCTTGTGGATGATAATTTCGACTCGAATCCGTTTTCGGATGAGGAGGAAAAAAAGAATATCGAGGCGGGGGTGAGTGTGCGCTATTCCTGCCAGAATATCTGGGGAAATATCACAGGGAAAGGTAACAGCGAAATCTGGGTCCCGTTCCATTTCCTGCCGGGGCTGCAGGGAGAAACGGATGAGGATAAGCTTGTCTGCAAGAAGCACAGCGAGCTATCGGAGGCTCTGAAGGAGCGCCTGCTTGAGACGGGATTGGATAATTCAAACTATGTTTTCCGGCTTGGGGTCGGGCTGCATGTGTTCGCGGATACGTGGGCGCATCAGGAGTTCGCAGGGCTCAACAATACGCTCAACAAGGTGCAGAATTTGATTTTTGCCAATCAGGGCTCCATGGTGGAGCGGGTGATCGGCGACTTGATCGGCTCGTCCTCGGTGCTCAGCAAGATCATGGATGAGCTGATGCCCCTTGGCCATGCGGCGGCCGTGCATTGCCCGGATATGCCTTATCTTTGGTGGAAAACGGGAGAGCGCTTTTCCGATGGCCGCAAGAACTGGGATGAGTTCATGGAAGCATCGGAAGAAATTTTCTGCATTCTGCAGAAAGTGAGCGGCGAGGAGGTCACGGGACTTTCCGATTCGCAGAAGAAACTGCTGCTCCGCTGCTTCAAGGGCATCCAGTCGGATGATATCGAGGAACGCCATCGGGAATGGCTCAGGCGCATTCATGAGAATTACTTTGCGTTCGAAGATTTCAGAGATGGGGATGCGTCTGTGGAGTATCATACAGGAAATATCATCGCAGACATGGATTTCCGCAAGCAGTTTTATGATGAGGTCAACCATCATTTCGATTGGGTGAAAGAGAAGCTGGAGGATCGGGACATTTATGTCCTAAAAGATGCCCCGGTGTATTGACGGGGGAATACGGAATCCGGTCGGTGTTCCCGGCACCTTGGAGGCAAAAAAAGAACCTTTCGTCAGCCGACGCTGATGGAAGGTTCTTTTTGGGTTGAAATGCCAGTCAGGGCAGGCTTTCGAGGGCGAGTTGCTCGATCTCCTTGGCAGGATAGCCGTGCAGCACGTAGTGGATGGCGGCCAGTTCTTCCATGTAGTATTCCAGCTGCTTGTACCATTTGATCGCAGAGCCTGCGTTTTCTTCCGTAAGCCAGCCCAGCTGAAGCTCTCCGTAGCCGTCCTGTACCAACAGGTAGTAATAGAATTTGCGCGTGTACTGTTGCGCGATTTCGGCATCGGAGACGGCAGTGCCGTCCTTTTCCAGATAGGGCAGGCAGTTCTCCGCATGGCGGCTGTGGAATTTCAGGCGGATGTGGAAAACAAGGGGAGGCCCGTGACGCTCGATCAAGGAATCGTTCCGGATATTGAGCGGATAGAGGCGGAATTTGCCGTCTTGCAGCAAAGGAACCAAAAAGAGCGGGGTGCTTGCGCGGCCCTGCCACGTTACCTTTTCCCCGCCGGAGGGAAGGCAGAGCGGATAGACTCCGTCCGGCAGGGGAATCAGCTCCTGCCGTTCTTCGTCAATGCAGCTGAGCGCGTCAGAAGGAACGATTTCCGCATAATATCCGGCGGTTTCATCCTGATGGCTGAGCCCGAACCGGAAGTAGACGACCAGCAGGCTGGCCAGCAGAAAGACGATGATGGCAAGGGTATAGCGGTCCAATGGATAGGGCGTGATTTCTTCGTTCTGTTTCATGGCAAGGGTGCGTTCATTTCTTTGATGATATTCTTTTCTTTTTTGCCCAGAATCCAGCCGATGACCTTGATTTCGGTGTAGATCATGAGCCGCAATCAAGG
>CALGGN010000075.1 GCA_937915915.1 uncultured Selenomonas sp.
TGCAGGAGGCTGTCGTGACGCTGAAGGACTCGAAACGATGGCTCGAAGTGACACGGGCGGAGCATGTCCTGCAATGCTTGCGGAAAAATGGCAGCTTTTCCTATCCCTATGCCTGTGTGGAGAATGGCATTACCAGCAGGCGGCTGCTCCGCTATTTCTGGCTGGATGAGCCGGAGGGCGATATCCTGGTGCTGCATTCGGACGTCACGGCAGTCTATGACCACGAGAAGCGCCAGATCCGCCGTACGCAGCGCGCATTGAAGGCAGTGGAGAAAGCGACGAAGGCAAAGAGCGAGTTCGTTGCGCGGGTGAGCCATGATATCCGCACGCCGATCGGATTGGTCAACAGCATGGTGGGCTTTGCCTTCGAGGACATCGACGACAGGAAGAAGCTCACGGATGATCTGGAGAAAATCCGCTCCGCAGGGACGATGCTGCTGAGTTTGGTGAATGATGTGCTGGATATTGCGCGCATGGACAGCGGCAAGGTCGAGCTTCATACAGAGCCGTGCAGCTATGAGAGCATTGTTTCGGACATCAGGAATATTTTTGAGCCGCTTTGCAGGCAGAAGCGGCAGACCTTCCGCATTACGGGGAACGGCGCTCAGGACTTCGGGATGCTCATGCTGGATCGCGTGCGCATGCGCCAGCTGCTGTTGAATGTGGTGTCCAACGCCGTGAAATATACGCCGAAAGGCGGAAGCGTGACGCTTCAGGTCAATGTGGAGCCTGCTGCCCGTGGCAGGAAGCGGGTCGGTATTGCCGTGACGGACACGGGCATTGGCATGAGTCAGGAGTTTCAGAAGAAAATGTTCATGCCTTTTGCGCAGGAGCACGAGAACCCCTATCGGGAGAAGGGCGTGGAGAGCACGGGCCTTGGGCTGCCCATTGTGAAGAATCTTGCGGAGCTCATGCAGGGATCCCTTGAGGTGGAAAGCGAGGTCGGGCATGGGACGACGATCCAGTTCGTCTTTGAGGCGGAGTCTGCGAAGGAAAAGCCGGATCAGCAGCCTCAGAGGAAGAAGACCGAGCCCGCAGATCTTCTTCATGGGAAGGTCCTTCTGGTGGAAGACAACGAAATCAATGCGGAGCTGGGGATGCGCATCTTGGAATATCTGGGGCTGGAATCCGTCTGGGCAAATAACGGGGCTGTGGCGCTCAAGATGTTCCAGGAATCCGATGTGGGGACGTATGATCTGATCCTCATGGACCTGCAGATGCCGATCATGGACGGATATCAGGCGACCAAGTACATCCGCGAGCTGCGTCGCCCGGACGCGGGAAAGATTCCCATCATCGCAATGACGGCGGATTCCTTTGATGATGCCATGGAAAATGCGCGCAAGTCCGGCATGGACGCGCATCTGACAAAGCCCATGGAACCCGCGAAGCTGAAGGTCGTGCTCCAAAGCTATCTGGAATGACATTTTGGGCAGTTCCGTGTTGCAATTTGGGACTTGATGTGTTATGATAGCTTTCGACAATCGACGATGAGGAAGAGGAGTACCTGCCGGAGGGCTGCAGAGAGGAAGCGGTCGGTGAAAGCTTCTGTGTGAGGGCAGGGAAGGTCGCTTCTGAGTTTCTGAGGGGAAGGCGCTGCCGGCAGCCTCAGACGTCGGGCCGCGTTAAGGCTTTGAGTCCTCCACGGGAGAGCGTGAAGGAGAATTTAGGTGGTACCACGAGAGCAGGCGCTTTCGTCCTTTGGGGCGAAGGCGCTTTATTTTAAGGAACTGGAGCAAAATAAATTGTACAGAAGGCGCAGGATAAATTTGTCAAGGCAAGGAAGGGAAAACGAAGTCGTAGCAGAGCTACGTCGAGTTTTTCCTGACGCAGAATTGGCAAATTTAGACAAGCATAATGTGCAATTTATTTTGTGACAGTTCCTAAGCAAGGAGAGAATGAGCATGGCAGAGAAGCAGGAACAGGGGAACAACATCTCGAAGACCTATGAGCCGCAGTCCTTCGAAAGAAAATGGTATCAGTACTGGGAGGAAAATGATTTCTTTCATGCGGAGGTGGAGAAGGGCAAGAAGCCGTACAGCATCGTGATCCCGCCGCCGAATGTGACAGGACAGCTCCATATGGGGCATGCTCTGGACAATACCTTGCAGGATATCCTGATCCGCTATCATCGCATGAGGGGGGACAATACTCTTTGGATGCCCGGCTGCGACCATGCGGGCATAGCGACGCAGGCCAGAGTGGAGAGCGTGCTTCGCGAAGAAGGAACGGATCGCTATGCGCTTGGCCGCGAGAAATTCCTGAAGCGCGTCTGGCAATGGAAGGAAGAATATGGCAACCGCATCATGCACCAGCTGCGTATGCTGGGTTCTTCCTGCGACTGGGTGCGCCAGCGCTTCACGATGGACGAAGGCTGCTCGCAGGCGGTGCGCGAAGTATTCGCGAGCCTGTATGAGAAGGGGCTCATCTATCAGGGAACGCGCATCACGAACTGGTGCCCATGCTGCAATACCGCTCTCTCGGATATCGAGGTGGAGCACGAGGATGAGAAAGGGCATCTCTGGCATTTGCGCTATCAGGTCGAGGGAACGGATCAGTATGTGGAGATCGCGACGACCCGTCCCGAGACCATGTTCGGCGATACGGGCGTGGCGGTACATCCGGAGGATGAAAGATATCAGGGACTGATCGGCAAGACGCTGATACTGCCCATCGTGGAGCGCAGGATTCCGCTCTTTGCGGACGAATACGTCGATCCCGCATTTGGCACGGGCGCCGTGAAGGTGACGCCTGCCCATGATCCGAATGACTTTGAAATGGGGCTTCGTCATGATCTGGAGCAGGTCAAGGTCATTGAGAATGACGGCACGATGTCCGAAGGGCTTGGCAGGTATTCGGGGCTTGACCGCTATGAGTGCCGCAAGCTTTTGGTGAAGGAGCTGGAGGAAAAGGGCGTGCTCGTGAGCGTCGAGGAGCATGAGCATGCGGTGGGCCACTGCTCGCGCTGCCATACGACGGTGGAGCCGTTGGTTTCGAAGCAATGGTTCGTGAAGATGGAGAGCCTTGCAAAGCCTGCCATCGAGGCGGTGCGGGACGGGCGCATCCAATTCGTGCCGGAACGCTTTGCGAAAATTTATGAGAACTGGCTGGAGAATATCCGTGACTGGTGTATTTCCCGCCAGCTCTGGTGGGGGCATCGCATTCCTGCGTGGTACTGCGATGACTGCGGCAAGACCACGGTTTCCCGCGAAGATGTGACGGTCTGCAGCCATTGCGGCGGGGCCCATCTCCATCAGGACGAGGACGTGCTGGACACTTGGTTCAGCTCAGGGCTCTGGCCCTTTGAGACCATGGGATGGCCGGAGGAAACCGAGGAATTGAAGCATTTCTACCCGACGAGCGTTCTGGTCACGGGCTATGATATCATTTTCTTCTGGGTGGCCCGCATGGTCATGATGGGCATGGAGTTCGGGAAGGATATCCCCTTTCGCCATGTGTTCATCCATGGACTGGTGCGCGACAGCCAGGGACGCAAGATGTCAAAATCGCTGGGGAACGGCATCGATCCCGTGGAGGTCATTGACAAGTACGGCGCGGACACCCTGCGCTTCATGCTCATCACGGGCAATACGCCGGGCAATGATATGCGCTTCTACTGGGAGCGCGTGGAATCCGCGCGCAATTTTGCGAACAAGATATGGAATGCCTCCCGCTATATGCTGATGAATCTGGAGGGCTTTGACCACAGCTTTGTGCCGTCGGAGGGGGACTATACCCTTGCGGACCGCTGGATTCTTTCCCGCTATGCTCGCACGGTGCAGGGCGTGACGGAGAATCTGGACAAGTTCGAGCTGGGCGAGGCGGGACGCATGATCTACGAATTCATTTGGAATGAGTTCTGCGATTGGTATATCGAGCTGACCAAGGCACGCCTTTACGATAAGGAGCAGGAGCGTCCGCGCATGACGGCGCTCTATGTCCTGAACTATGTGCTGGAGCATACGCTTCGCTTGCTGCATCCCTTCATGCCGTTCCTCACGGAGGAAATCTGGCAGAAACTGCCCCATGAGGGCAAAAGCATCATGGTCTCCCCATGGCCTGAGGATGGGGAGTCCTTCCTGGATGATGCCGCGGAAAAGCATATGACAGCCATCATGGAAACCATCAAGACCGTGCGGAATCTGCGCGCTGAGGTGGGGGTCGCTCCGGGAAAGCACAGCGAGCTCATGCTGCGGTTCACGGACGAAGGACTGCGACCAATCTTCGAGTTGCACGAGGGATATCTGAGGGCCTTGGCAGCCGCGGAGCCCGTGACCTTCCTTTCGTCCGATGCGGACAAGCCGGAGAACGCGATGACAGGCGTGGTCAACGGCGTTGAAATTTATCTTCCCCTCAAGGGGCTCATTGATGTGGAGAAGGAAACTGCCCGCATGCAAAAAGAGCTGGATAAGCTGGAAAAGGAAATTGCAAGGCTTGCCGCCAAACTCGGAAATGAGGGGTTCTTGAAAAAAGCGCCGGAACAGGTGGTTGCGGCAGAGCGGGAGAAACTGGCAGGCTATGAGGAAAAGAGAAAATCGGTAGAGGATCGTCTTGCGGATCTGGCGAGGCTTTGAGGAGGAAATCTTCGATATGGATTATCAGGAAAGCTTGTCCTATTTGGATGAGTTGGCTGCCTTCGGAATGAAACCCGGACTTCGGAGAGTCCGGCGCTTGCTGGAGCTTTTGGACCAGCCTCAGGAGCGCTATCGCAGCATCCATGTGACGGGAACGAACGGGAAAGGTTCCGTTTCTTCCATGTTGTCGCGTATCCTGCGCTCCTCGGATATCCATGTGGGACTTTTTACCTCACCGCACCTTGTGAGCTATACGGAGCGCATTCAGATCGACGGGCAGCCCATCAGCGAACCCGATTTTGCCTCATGCCTCAGTGCTGTGAGAGTATATGTGGAGCAGGTGACAGAGGAGGGCGAGGAATCACCGACACAGTTCGAGGTGCTGACCGCAACGGCATTTTTTTACTTTGCGATACGCCATGTGGAATATGCCGTGATCGAGGCAGGACTGGGCGGTCTTTTGGACTCGACGAATGTCATCGTGCCGGAGGTTGCTGTCATCACGAACGTGACGATGGAACATGCGGACAAGTGCGGCGGTACGCTGGAAGGAATTGCCCATCATAAGGCGGGTATTATCAAAGAAGGAATTCCCGTCGTCACGGCAGCGCGGGGGGAAGCTCTGGACATCATCCGCGCGGAGGCAGAATCGAAAAATTCGGATATCTTTGTGGAGGGCGAAGATTTCACGGCACAGCCAATCTCAACGGATGAGCATGTGCAGATGCTGGAATTCAGCTCCGAACTGCTGGGGGTCAATCAATTAGCTTATGAGCTGCACCTTTTGGGCAGCTACCAGAGGGAGAACAGCGCGCTGGCCATCATGACGGCGACGCTTTTGCATAATGTAAATGCAGATGAGCGCGTGACTAGGGAGCATATCGTGCATGCCCTGAAACTGGTGGATTGGCCGGGAAGGTTCGAGCGCATGGATCTGGGGACGCAGAAAATTATCCTTGACGGCGCGCATAATCCTGCAGGGGTGCAGGCGCTTCGCGCAAGCCTTGATGCATATTTCCCGTCGGAGCAGCGGATTTTTCTGCTGGGAATCTTGAAGGATAAAGCGATTGACGTGATGCTGGAGGAACTGCTTCGCCCGGATGATGTGGTAATCGTCTCGACACCGGCCTCCGAGCGGGCGGCAGCGCCGGAACTGCTGGCAAGGGAGGCAGGGCGGCTCGTGCGGCATGCCGAGGCAGTCGCGGCGCCGGAACAAGCGCTGCAGAGGGCGCTGGAACTTGCGAACGGGGAGCATCTTCTCATCGTGGCAGGTTCGTTATATCTGATCGGAGAGCTTCGGAGGATTCTTTTGAAGATGTGAATCTGGGGGTGATATGGTTTGGATCAGACAATCAATGTGTTCGTGCAGCGGCGGCGTGTGCTGCAATTGGAAACATGGATCATGCGCGCCGTGATGGCAGAGGCATTTTTGATTGCTCTCTGGCCGGCAGGCGCGACCATGGCATTGATGTTCGGGATCGCTCTCTGGCTGATACGGCTGAAAATCGATGACGACTTCCATTTCCGGCATCTTCCCTTCGATGTGCCGATCGGCGTATTTGTGCTCCTGAGCGCCGTGTCCGTTCTGGTGTCGCCGGATCTCGGATTCAGTTTTTACAATTTCTATAACCTGGTTGGGGTCTATGGGCTCACCTATTTGCTGATCGGGCAGAATATCCGCACACGGCGGCAGGTCAAGCGGCTGGTTGCCGCACTTGGGGTTTCTGCCGCGCTGGTGGTGCTCTATGGATTCTATCAGTATTTTGTCGGGATCGATACCAGCGAGATGCGCTGGGTGGACGGCGAGGCATTCCCAGAGCTTCGGAAACGGGTGTTCTCCACATGGGAGAATCCGAACATTTTAGCCGGATATCTGGATGCAGCCATTTGCGTCATCCTGGGCATTTTTACGAAAATGGAAGGCAGGACGCGCCGGGCTGCGCTTGTTGTCGGCATGGTTCTCCTGGCAGCCTGCCTTGCCATGACCTATGCCCGCGGTGCCTGTCTTACGATGGCAGTGATCCTTGGGGTGTACGGGCTTTTCAAGGACAGGCGCATCCTTCTGGGATGCGCTGCGGCAGGCGTTGTCCTGCTGGCCGTGGATTCCGCGCTGTATGAGAGGATGGTCTCCACCTATACGAAATTCGAGACGGATACGTCCTCCCAGATGCGTCTTGCCATCTGGGAAAGCACGATAGCGATGATCGAGGATCATCCCTTCTTCGGCGTTGGCTGGGGAGCTTTTTGGATGGTATATCCCGCGTATGATTTTTATTTGCAGGGTGCGGATGTGAAACTGGTGCATGCGCATAATATGTATCTGAATTACATTGCGGAGATCGGGATTGCAGGCGCCCTTTCCTTTTTCTGGTATTTCTTCGGTACCATGGGCACAGCATTGACGTATAAGGATCCGAAACTGCTGGAAGAACGACGGCTGGCGCGTGAGGCGGAGGAAGAGGCAAGGCTGGCAGCCATCGAAGCGGAGCACCTGGCCAGGGAAAAAGCCGAGGAAGAACGCCGCAAAGCCGAGGAGGCAAAGCGCAAGGCCGAGGAAGAAAGGAAGAAAGCCGAAGAGGAAAAACTGCGGCGGGAGGAAGAAGAACGTCGCAAGGCAGCGGAAGCCATCCACAAAGAAAAGCAGGAGCTCAGGGAAAAGTTCGTGCAGCTCTGTCTCCAAGCAATCGCGCAAAAGGAAAACAAATCTGAGGCGCACGCAGCAGCGGAATCCACGGCAACAGAGAAAATAGAAGAAATAGAGGAAACAGAAGAAACGGAGAAAGCAGAGGCGACAGAGGAGACAGCATCGGAAGGCAAAAGAGAGCCAAAAACGGAAACAGAGGCATCGGCTGCAGAAGAAGACAAGCAGGAGAACATCCAGCCCACGGAGGAAGCCGAAACCTCTCAGGAAACATCCGAGGAGGAGGAAATCGAAGCGGATGTGAAAGAGGACAGTCAAGAGGCAGGGGCATCGGCCAAGCCGGATGAGCAGGATGAAAAGGATGAAATAACGGAAGAAGCATCGGATGCAGAAGAGGATCGACCGGCAGAGAACGCTGTGCAGGAAGACACGGACGAACCGGAACAAACGGAAAAGGAAGCGCCTGAGCCTGTGGATCATATCAAGGAGCTTGCGACATGGGAGCCGCATCTCTTCTGCGAGGGGGTGGGCTTCGGCATTGGTCTGGCATTTATCTCCGTTGCTCTCAACGGACTGACAGATGACCTTTTGTTCAATATACCGACCTCCATGCTGCTCTGGATGCTTGCGGCACTTGCTGCAAGCCTGCTGGAATTGCCCATGGAAGATGATCCGGATGAGGGCAAGTTGTTCCGATAGAGTAACGCAGACTGAAATTTCAAAAATATGTGCAAAAGCCGTCGAGTTTATCTTGACGGCTTTTCTTTATCGTGATATTCTAGTCTATGGGATATAATTCACACATAGTAATACGATAATCTATGATTATAATTCATGGAAGCAATATCAGATGGCTATAGATGCCGCAATACCAGATATGTCAAGTATTGAACTGATATTGGATTCTGGGATTCGGGACTATGTGGAATGCAAATTCGAGTGATTTCGGCAATGTAGTTTGGACGATGAGGGAGGACTATTCATGATTGACATTCTCGACCGGGTACGCAACAAATCGCTGCAGGGAAAAATTGTATCAGCTGAGGAGGCTGCCGCTTTCATCAAGCCGGGTATGACGCTCGCTACCAGCGGGTTCACGGCTTCCGCCTATCCAAAGGCCGTGCCGATGGCATTGGCAGAGCGGATGAAAAAGGATCCGTTCACGGTCAATCTCTGGACAGGCGCATCCACGGGCCCTGAACTGGATGATGTGCTGGCTTCTGTGCATGGCATCAAGCAGCGCTTGCCGTATCAGACGGACAAGGCGCTGCGGGATGACATCAATGATGGGCATGTCAACTATCTGGATCTGCATCTTTCCGAATCCGCACAGCTGAGCCGTGTGGGGTATCTTGGCAAGATTGACGTGGCGATTGTGGAAGCGTGCGCAATCACGGAGGAAGGCAATATCATCCCGACCACTTCCTTGGGGAATGCGGCTTCCTACGTGCAGACGGCAGACACAGTGATCGTAGAGGTCAACACGACGCAGCCCTTGGAACTCGAGGGGATGCATGATGTCTACATCCCGATGGATCCTCCCAATCGTCTGCCGATTCCCATCGTGAAGGCGAATGACCGCATCGGCACGAATTACATTCCCTGTACGCCGGAAAAGATCAAGTTCATTGTCCCCTGCGATATCAAGGATCACACGCGGGATCTTTCCCCCATTGACGAAAACTCGAAGAAGATGGCGGCATTCACGCTGGATGTGCTGAATGCCGAGATCAAGGCAGGCCGTATGCCGAAGAACCTGCTGCCGCTGCAGTCCGGCGTGGGCAACGTGGCAAATGCTGTGCTGGCTGGCTTCGTTGATTCTGATATGACGGATCTCACGGTTTATACCGAAGTCATCCAGGATGCCATGCTGGATCTCATTGATGCGGGCAAGCTGAACTTTGCATCCGGCACGGCTTTCTCGCCGTCTCCTGCCGGCATGGAGCGCTTCTACAAAGATGTTGCGAAATACAAAAAGTACCTGCTGCTGCGTCCGGAGGAAATCTCCAATTCGCCGGAGGTGGTGCATCGTCTGGGTGTCATCGCGATGAACACGGCCCTTGAGGTCGATATCTATGGCAATGTGAACTCCACGCATGTGGCAGGCTCCAAGATGATGAACGGCATCGGCGGCAGCGGCGATTTTGCGCGGAATGCGTTCCTCACCATTTTCTATACCCCTTCCATTGCAAAGGGCGGCGCGATTTCCTCGATCGTTCCGATGTGCTCCCATGTGGATCACGGCGCAAACGATGTGGATCTCATCATTTCCGAGCAGGGCATTGCGGATCTCCGCGGCAAGGCACCTCGCGAAAAGGCACTGGAAATCATCAATCACTGCGTGCATCCAGACTATAAGCCGCTGCTGCTTGACTATTATAACCGTGCCCTTGAGGCCACGCATCATGCGAACACGCCGCACCT
Source organism: uncultured Selenomonas sp. (assembly GCA_937915915.1). Classification (GTDB taxonomy): domain Bacteria; phylum Bacillota; class Negativicutes; order Selenomonadales; family Selenomonadaceae; genus UBA9786. The sequence continues at coordinate 9,640 of CALGGN010000075.1, forward strand.
CATGGAGGAGGCGCTTTCCTTCCACGCGAAGTTCCTCAAGACCGGCTCTATGAAATAACTTGAAAATAACTTGTAGAAAGCATGAGGCTGAGCAGGGAACTGAAGGAAAATAAGTTATTTTTCGACAGCTCCCGCCTCGGAACATCATGTGAGAGGCTGCAAAAGCAGCGGATAAAAACTGAATGAAACAGGAGGATTCGTTATGAGCAATGAAAAAATCCAGGAAGAGCTTGCCAAGTATCAGGCAAGCGTCGAGAAGGCAATTGCGCGTTTTCCGGAGCGTGAGCATCTGCCGGAACAGCGCCTTTACACGCCGCTGGACATCAAGGACACGGACTATGCGGATGAGATCAGCTTCCCGGGCGTGTATCCCTACACGCGCGGCGTGCAGCCGACCATGTACCGCGGCCGTTTCTGGACGATGCGCATGTACGCGGGCTTCTCTACGGCGGAGGAATCCAACAAGCGTTATCGCTATCTGATCGAGTCCGGCGCGACGGGGCTTTCCTGCGCATTCGACCTTCCGACGCAGATCGGCTATGATTCCACGGACCCGATTTCCGAGGGCGAGGTCGGCAAGGTCGGCGTGGCCATCGACTCCCTGGCCGACATGGAGCAACTGTTTGACGGTATACCGCTGGATAAGGTTTCCACCTCCATGACGATCAACGGGCCTGCTGCAGTATTGCTGGCCATGTATGTGGCTGTTGCGGAGAAGCAGGGCGTAAAGCCGGAAGAGGTCCGCGCCTCGTTCGACTTCAGCCCGCTGCACCGCCTCACCGTGAAGGGCAACTTCTGCGAGGATAAAGCCTTCGGCTTCCTGGCAGAGGCCGTGAAGGCCGTCGCAGACTTCCCGAAGATCAAGGTCATCAATGTCCAGGCCTACGACTTCAACAGCGCCGGCAGCAGCCTCGTGCAGGAACTCGCCTTCGCCGTAGCCATCGGCAACGAGTACATCGCCCGTCTTACCGAACTGGGGCTTGACGCCAAGGAAGTGGCCTGCCGCATCAAGTTCACCTTCGGCATCAGCTCCAACTACTTTATGGAGATCGCCAAGTTCCGCGCCGGCCGCGTGATCTGGGCCAATATCGTGAAGGCCTGGGGTGTGGATTGCGACTGCAAGATGCATGTCCACGCCGTCACCAGCCGCTGGAACCAGACTGTCTATGACGCTTATGTCAATATGCTCCGCGGCACGACCGAGACGATGAGCGCCGCCATCGCCGGTGTCGACTCCATCGAAGTTGTCCCGTTTGACGACGCCTTCCGTGCGCCGGGTGAATTCTCCAACCGCATCGCCCGCAACGTCCAGTCGGTCCTCAAGGAAGAATCTCACTTCAATAAGGTCGTCGATCCGGGTGCCGGTTCCTATTATATTGAAGAGCTCACCCAGTCGATCATCGACGCCGCCTGGAAGCTCTTCAAGGAAGTCGAGGAGAAAGGTGGCTACACCGAGGCCTTCAAAGCCGGCTTCGTACAGGAGCAGGTGAAAGCCGTCTCTGACAAGAAAGACAAACTCCTGGCCCAGCGCCGCGAGACCCTCCTGGGCACCAATCAGTTCCCGAACTTCCTCGAGAAGGCCGGCGAAGAGATCACCAAGGAGATCGTCACCCGCGACTGCGGTTGCTGCGAAGAGAAAGCCTGTGGCTGCGACGAGAAGATGGCCGAACCGCTGCTCGCCTACCGCGGCGCCCAGCCGTTCGAGCAGATGCGTCTTGCAACTGACCGC
>CALGGN010000076.1 GCA_937915915.1 uncultured Selenomonas sp.
GAAGGATGTACGTCCTACCATCAAGTCATCGAGTGCCGCCTGCACGATTTTTTCACTTTCCGTATCCAAAGCCGAGGTAGCTTCATCGAGAATCAGAATCCGGGGATTCTTGAGAATCGCCCGGGCGATGGACATGCGCTGCCGCTGCCCACCGGAAAGGTTAAGTCCCCGCTCACCAATCTGTGTGTCATAGCCCTGCGGCAGCTTACGAATAAAGCTGTCGGCATTAGCTGCTTTGGCGGCTTCGATAACTTCCTCATCGGTGGCATCCAAACGGCCATAGCGGATATTTTCCATCACCGTAGTCGAAAACAGCATGGTCTCCTGCGGCACAATACCAATCTGTTCCCGCAGGGAAGCCAGCGTCACCTCCCGGATATCATGCCCATCAATCGAAATCACGCCGCTGTTTATTTCATAAAAGCGGGGAATCAGGTTGGCAATGGTTGATTTGCCGGCACCACTGGGGCCCACAAAGGCAATCATCTGCCCGGGCTTTACTTCCAGCGACACATGCTCTAACGCGTTTATTCCTTCTTTATAACCGAAGGTTACGTCTTCAACCTTTACATGACCTTGAATCTGCGGCAGCTTTTCTGCCCCTTCCTTATCAGCGATGGGTTCTGGCAGGTCAATAACCGCAAACACACGGTCTACGGCAGCCATAGCCCGCTGCAGATTGCCATAAACCCTGGCCAGCCTCTTTACCGGATTGGCTAAATTTACCGCATAGGTCAGAAACGCCACCAGCGCGCCCGCCGTGATCTCATCGTTGATGACTTCATAGCCGCCGAACCACACAATGAACGATACGGCGAGGGCAGCAAGGAACTCCACGGTCGGCGTCAGGAGGCTCGTGAGCTGCACGCCCTTCATAGCGGCCCGGAAGTTCAGCATGTTCTGCTTCTGGAACCGCTCGATCTCATATGCCTCGCGCACAAAGGACTTGACCACGCGTATGGAGGAAATGCTTTCCTGCAGCAGCGACGTGATATCCGCCAGCCGCTCCTGAATGACCGTTCCCGTCCGCTTGAGCTTGCGTCCGAAAACCTTCATGGCCTGCCCGACCATCGGGATGACCGTCAGGGTCAGAAGGCTCAGCTTCCAGTCCAGATAGACCATCATGGCAAGGGAACCAATCAGGATGGCGCCCTCCGTCACCAGCTCGATCAGATTGTCCACCAACGCCGTCTGGATTGCGTTGACATCATTCGTGAGATAGCTCATGGTCTCGCCTGTCTGATGCTTGTCGAAATAGGCCATGGGCATGCGCTGGAACTTGCGGAACATGACCTCCCGCACATCGATCACAACGCGCTGCCCGATATAGGACACCAGATAGGACTGGCCGTAGTAGAACAGCCCCCGGAGCAGGAACACCCCTACGATGCTCACTGAGATGATATTCAGCAGCAGCATGTTCTTCTCGATGAGCACCTCATCGATCATGTCCTTGATGATCCATGGCAGGTAGAGATTCGCACCGGCCGCCATGATAATGCAGAAGATGGCAAGAACCAGGCGCTTCTTATAGGGATAGATATATCTCAGCAGCCGCCTGTAATTCTTCATGCTCTCTCCTCCGATCGTTTTTTTGCAAGGCGCTTCGCCGCAGCCAGTATCTTCTCCGCAACGCGCTCCGATGCTCCCGGTTCCCCAAGCTTTTCACAGGCTTGCCGAAGCTCCGATACGACCTGCTCCCGATGTGCTTCTCCACGGTAGAGCCGCCCGATTTCCTGTGCGATGCGCTCCGGTGTCACTTCATCCTGCAGCAGTTCCGGCTGGATCCGCTTTCCCATGAGAAGGTTCGGCAGACTGATGTGATCCACATGCACCAGAAGCTTTCCTATGAGATAGTTGAATTTCGCCATGCGGTAAAGCACCACGCAGGGAAGCTCCAAAAGCGCAGCCTCCATGACAACGGTGCCCGAAGTCGCCATGGCCGCATCCGCCACGGACATGAGCGAATAGCGGTTTTCCTTCACAAGACGCACGGGCACGCCTGCCTCTGAAATCCGCGCCTCCAGAGCAGAAGCGTCGATATTGTCCGCCACCGGCAGGAAGAACACCGTATCGGGACGGGACTGCAGCAACCGTTTTGCCGCTCCAAGCATGGCAGGAAGGAGCAGGCGAATCTCCTGCCTCCGGCTCCCCGGCATCAGCAGCACCGCATGCTGCCCCTCGGAAATGCCGAAAAAGTCCCTTGCCTGCTGCGCGGAAAGCTCCGGCTTCACCGTATCCACCAGAGGATTGCCCACGAAGGAAATCTTCGCGCCTGCCTCTTCATACACCTTCATCTCAAAGGGAAAAATGGACACGAATTCATCTGCGACAGCCGCGCAAGCCTTTGCCCTTCCCTTTCTCCAGGCCCATGCCGAGGGAGGGATATAGGAGAACACGGGAATCCCCAGCTTCTTGGCGCGTTTCGCAAGACGCCAGTTGAAATCGGGATAATCGATGAGAACCAGCAGATCCGGCCGCTCCTTCCGCATGTGTTCCACAAGCGCATCCAGAAGCTCCATGATGCGCCGGAGATTCATCAGAACTTCCCATACCCCCATGACATTGTAGCTTGCGAAATTGCGGAAAAGCCGCACACCAGCCTGCTTCATGCGCTCACCGCCAAAGCCGACCAGTTCCGTTTCGGGAGAAAGCTCTCGAATGGCCTTTGCAAGCCGTTCCCCATGCAGATCGCCGGAGGCCTCCCCGGCGGAGAACATGATTTTCAAAGAGCCGCCTCCTCCCGATACCATAAGCAAAAAACGCGGGGACACTTGTCTTTTCCAGTATCCACCGCGTCTGGATCACATTGCCACAATTGTAATGCCTTTTTCCTCTGCCAGTGCAAGCACCTGCTCCTTTTCCACCAACAAGGTGCTGCCGGCTTCGATTGCCAGCGCCTTCGCGCCAACCGCCGCCATGCTCTCGATGGTCTGCTTCCCGACTGCCGGTACATCGAACCGGTTGTCCTGCTGGGGCTTCGCGGTTTTCACGACCACCGCGCCGCCATGGGCAAGCTCTCCGCCTCGCCGGATGCAGGCATCCGTCCCCTCTATCGCTTCCAGCGCCATGACTGCTTGATTCTTGACCACGACCGTCTGTCCGATATCCAAGCGCCCAAGTTCCTTCGCGATTTTGAAACCGAACTCCATATCCGCACGCTCCGCGTCCGTAGGCTCCCGTTTGGAAAGCGTGCCCGGCTGCGGCATCAGAGCCTTGATGAGCGCCGTCTGGTCAAAGGCCTGGATACCTGCCTTCGCCAGTTCCTGTACGAACATCATCATGACCGTATCATCATTGCGATCCGGCAAAGACATGAGCAGCTGCAGCATACGCGCGTCCGGCTGCACCTTTCCGTTGAAGAGCAGCTCCTTCGTCACCTTTCCGAGCATCGTGACTTTCGTGATCTGCTTTTCCTTCAAATAGCTCAGAATAGCATCGATATGCCCGATACTGATTTTCCGGCAGTCCGTTGCGAACTGTCCCAGCTCCGGATCCGTTTCCGCCAAGAGGGCGACGGCATAGACCTCATAGCCCAGCGTCCTCGCGGCTTTCGCGCATTCCACCGGAAGCTTTCCGGCTCCTGCCAACAGACCGATTCTCTCCATTGTATTCCAGCCCCTTTACTCATTCTCTCGGCGCTCGCGGCAGATGCCCCGATCCGCATTTCTGAGGAACCGCAAGAGATGCTCCACCTCTTCGCAGGAATCCACATCCTGCTCGATCACGGAAATCGCCTCCGGCAAGCTCAGACCCGAGCGGTACAGTATCTTGTAAGCCTGTTTGACCCGTCGGCGGGACTCCAACGATATCCCTGCCCTGGACATGCCCACCGAGTTCAGCCCCGACACGCGAGCCGGATAGCCTGCCACGATGGTGAACGGCACCACATCCTGCACCAGTCTGGCCATCCCGCCTACCATCGCGTTCCTGCCGATTTTCACGAACTGATGCACGCCGGCCATGCCGCCAATGACGACGCGATCCTCCACCACCACATGACCGGCCACGCTTGCCACATTGCTCATGATGACGTGATTGCCCAGCACGCAGTTATGCGCCACATGGGTCAGCGCCATCAGGAGGCAATCGTTGCCAATCCTGGTCTCCTCTCCCTCGCCGGTGGCCCTGTGTATCGTCGCCCCCTCACGGATAACGGTGCGGTCCCCGATGAAAAGATAACTCTTTTCGCCCTTGAATTTCAAATCCTGGGGCTCTTCGCCAACGGACGCGAACTGGAAAATCTTGCAGTCCCTGCCGATGCTGGTCCATCCATGGATCACGACATGAGGCCCGATTTTCGTCCCTTCGCCGATTTCCACATGATCTCCAATGACCGAATAGGGTCCGATTTCCACATTCTTCGCAATGTGCGCTGTCGGAGAAATCACCGCCGTATCATGTATATATGCAACAACTTTCTGTTCTGCTCCCATCTCTTGCAACTCCTTCCGCTCCTGTACGGAATCGTGCCGCCCAGAAGCAGTATGTTTTTCCTTCGCACAGATCATAATCCTGACATGCAAAAGAATACAACCCGCCGATTATAATATCCGGGAAGCTGCCGCAAACTCTGCCTGCTGTCTCCCGCGAAAACAGCCGATATATCAGCATATATCGCCATTTTCCCCGATTTTCTATGCAATTCGATGGAATATCACAAAGTTTCCGGTGTTTTCAATGCAAATTTAAAGTCAGCGGAAGCCACCAGCTTGTCATTCACATAGGCATCCGCATGCAGCAGCCCAAAATCGCCGCGCACCCGAACCAGATTCGCTTTCGTCACGACCTGATCCCCCGGCACGACCGGCTGCTTGAATTTCACGTTCTCCATGCCGCCGAAGAGCGCAATCTTCCCGCGATGCTCCTCGGGGTACAGCATGGCGACGCCCCCGACCTGCGCCATCCCCTCCAGAAGCAACACGCCCGGCATGATGGGATGCCCCGGAAAATGCCCCTGGAACTGCGGCTCGTTCATCGTCACGTTTTTGATGCCGACCGCCGACTTGAACGGCTCCAGCTCGATAATGCGGTCCACCAGCAGCATCGGCGGACGGTGCGGCAAGATTTTCTGTATCTCATTGATATCCAATTCCATTTCGATCCCCTCTTCCTGAATGTTTCTATCCTCATCTGTTCGTATACTCGTTAAAGAAAAAATATTCCTCATGACAGCAAACCTCATCCACCGCTTACGCGGTCCCCCTTCCCCAGAGGGGAAGGCTT
>CALGGN010000077.1 GCA_937915915.1 uncultured Selenomonas sp.
CATAGGTCGCCATGGCATGACTATTATTAAATTTTTGAACGAGGTTTTACACTAGTGTGTCGTCCTCATCCTGATGTAGCGGAGGGACGTTATCGGCAGGCAGAGTTCGCCGCTGACCTTGCCCAGGTAGCACGAGGCGAAGGCAGTGCCGAGTATCTCGACCCGGTGGAGTTCTTTGCCCGCACCTATGTAACGGCTGGCATGAAGGGACTCCTGTCCCAAGCATTGCGCCGACTTGGTTCAGGGGACGGGGAGCCGGTCATTCAGCTGAAGACATCTTTTGGTGGAGGCAAGACACACAGTATGCTGGCGCTTTATCATCTGTTCCATGGAAAACTCCGCCCCGCCCAATCGGAAAATGTACAGGCGATCCTCTCTGCGACGGCCAGGGATGGCCTAGTGCGGACACAGGCGCAGGATGCGCCGAATTTGTGCCCGCCCGCCGAAATGAAGGAACTTCCCAAAGATGTGCAAGTGGCAGTCATCGTCGGCACGGCGCTCAATCCTGCCAAAGCAAAAAGGCCGCCCAATATGCCGGGTATCACCATCAACACTCTTTGGGGCGAAATCGCAGCGCAGCTTGCCTTTGCCTCGAAAAATCCCAAGCTCTATGACTATGTGAAAGACGCAGATAAGAGGGGCGTTTCTCCCGGTTCGGAAGCGCTCCGGGATATGTTTGACGAGTGCGGAGCGTGTCTTATCCTCGTGGATGAGTTGGTGGCTTATGCCAAGAAACTCTATGGCATCGGGGGGCTTCCCGCCGGCTCCTTCGACAATCTCATTTCCTTTATCCAAGAACTCACAGAGGCGGCCCGCGCCAGCCGTCGCAGTATGGTGGTAGCATCTCTGCCGGAATCGGAAATCGAGGTGGGAGGCGATGCGGGGCAACAGGTACTGACCCAAATCGAGCATACCTTTGGACGTATGGAGTCCATATGGAAGCCGGTGGCGGCAAATGAAAGCTTTGAAGTGGTACGGCGGCGGCTCTTTCTTCCCTGTCAGGATACAGAGGCAAGGGATGCAATCTGCGCGGCTTTCAGCGAAATGTATCGCACCCACGGCGGTGATTTCCCTGTGGAAGCAAAAGATGTATCCTATCAGCAGGAAATGATCAACTGTTATCCCATCCATCCCGAATTCTTCCATTTTCTGTACGATGAGTGGGCGACCATTGAACGGTTTCAGAAGACTCGCGGCGTGTTGCGCCTGATGGCCGGGGTAGCTTATCATCTCTGGATTAACGGTGATGCCAGTTGCATGATTATGCCGGGGTCGATTCCTCTTGCCATTCCTCAGATTCGCGACGAACTCATACGCTATCTGCCGGAAAATTGGAATGCCATTGTGGATTCCGAAATCGACGGACGGGATTCCGAGCCGATGAAACTGGACAGAGGAAACTCCCGCTACGGCGCACTCATGGCGGCAAGGCGTGTGGCGCGAACAATCTTCTTGGGGTCTGCGGCGAGCGTCAGGGAGCAAAAAATCCGTGGCGTGGAGGAGAGCCACATCCGATTGGGGGTGGTGCAACCCCAAGAGGCCAAGGATATCGCCGCATTTGGCGATGTGCTTGGCAAACTCAAGAGCCAGCTTTCCTATCTCTACACCAATGACAGCGGTACGCGCTGCTGGTACGATAACCGCCCCACCCTGCGGAAATTGGTGCAGGATTTGGAGAACCGGATTGCTGCCGAGACAGTCGAGCAGGAAATCGAAACCAGACTCCACAAGTGGAAGTCCACAGCGGATTTTGGTGGCATTCATATTTGTCCAGCTTCCTCCGATGTGCCGGACGAGCAGACTGTCCGCTTGGTGATTCTCCCCATTGCTGCCGTCCATGAGCGTGGGCAGCAAGATACGGAGGCACTCAGAGAGGCGCGGGAAATTTTAGAAATGCGAGGGACGGCTCCTCGTCAGCACAAAAATATGCTGGTGTTCCTTGCGCCGGATAAGAACAAGATGTTCGATTTGCATAAAATCGTACGGCGGTTCAAGGCATGGCAACTCATTCGTGACGAGGCCGAAAGCCGAAATCTTGACCAAGCCCAAATTCGCGAGGCGGATGCCAGTATCAAACAGGTGGAAAAGAATCTGGTTATGCGTCTCTCCCAATCCTATGCATGGGTTTTTGCTCCATATATCGATACAGATGCAAGCATCAAAGATGTCAAGTGGGATGTTGCCGAAATCTCCTGCACAACTCCGGACAACGTGCAAAAGGCCGCCGAGCGGTTGATTGGCGATGATAATCTTATCCGGACATGGGGGCCGGTTCTTCTAAAGATGGAACTGGACAGGTGGCTCTGGCAAGACCGTGATTTCATCGAAATCAAACAGCTTTGGACTTACCTGACTTCCTATTGCTACCTTCCTAGACTCCGCGATGTCAATGTGCTTTTGGACACCATTCGCAAAGGTGTTATGGCTGAGGATGGATTTGCTATCGCCGAGGCATTTCAAGATGGGAGATATGCAAATTTACAGATAAATAAGGAAATCTACGGTGAAGTACCGCTTTATGGGGTGATTGTGAAATCGGAAGCAGCCCAAAGGCAAATCGATGCCGACCGCAGGAAAAACGAGGTTCCTGTGGGAGACGATGCCGCCGATGGGACAGACTCTGCACAGTACGACGATGGCGAAACACAAGACGATGAAGTCCATGACGGCTCCGAAGGAACATCCGTGGTAACGAACCCTGCACCCAAAAAGAAAAATCGACATTTTTCTATGGATGTGCCATTGGATAGCGTACGGATTAACAAGGAGGTCAGCACCTATGTGAGCGAGATACTTTCTCACTTGATGAATCTGCCGGGAGCGCAGGTAGAAATTCGCTTGGATGTAGATATCGAAGTGCCAGACGGCACTCCGTCCCATGTGGTTACCACCGTATCGGAAAACTGCCGGACACTCAAAATTGATAATTTCCATTTCGAGGAGTAAGAAATCACAATAACGGTTACAAAAAGCGGAGACGAGAAATCGCCTCCACTTTTTTATTTGACGAGAGACAAACGCTAATACCTCTTATGTGCAGAACCATACCTCACACCCTTGCCCGATTTTACTATGAAAAATTAGCGAATCAAGCCCGTAAGGGCGCAGATAAGCTTTGATCATAAAGGCCTTGAGCGTGTTCGTCAATCGTTGCAAACATCGGTTTTGCACATCTGCAAAATATGTTCTGACGCTTGGGGGTACAGTTCCTTCAGCTCCGCTCTTGGAATCAAGCGAAAGCCCTTGTACTGAAAAGCCGGTGTAGTAGCGCAAGAGATAAAGGTATAGCTTTCCTTGTCTATATTCTCGGCGGCAAACATAGCTCCGGCCGGTATGGTCACCATCGGCTGCTCATTCTTTTTCGTGTTTATTCCGAGCAGATATTCCCGCATCACATCATCCTGCAGGACATAGATCCTCATTCCGCATCCCGCATGGTAATACCAGATTTCATCGCAGTCGATTTGGTGAAAATGTGATATGTCCCCCCGATCCAATAAAAAATAGATGCTTCCGGCGGTGGCCCTGCCGTTGTAGGTAAACGGCGATTTGTAGATTTCCGCGAACCATCCGCCTTCGGTATGTTGTTGGAGCGAGAATGCTTCCTTTAGGCTTTGGACATTTTCCCTGTCGACAGATGTTGCCGAGGCGGTGCTGAAAATCATCGTACTCAACAGAAAGGCGATGATGCTTTTTTTCATGTGCAGACCTTCTTTCTTCCAAGTTCTCATTCGGTTTTCTTTTCCACGATTCGTCCAATCTTGAAATACTACCCTTACATGGTTCGATAGGCAGTGATGATTCACCTTCTGACTTTGGGGAAAATTTTTCTCGCAGATGATTCGAGGCGATTTCCTTAAGGAACCACTGATTAAATGAGCTTTTGTCATTGGCGAAGGATTTTTCTGTCA
>CALGGN010000078.1 GCA_937915915.1 uncultured Selenomonas sp.
GCTGGAATCCTTCACGTCTGGATTCGGAAGGCGACATGAAGGATTCCAGCTCTAACGAGACCAGGCTGAAGCGCGCATGGGCGCAGGGTGACTACAACAACTTCCAGGTCAAGCTCGGTAAGTTCGAGTTCTACACGAACGAGCATGGTCTTGTCTGGGATACGGAGCTGTCCGGTGTACAGGCAAGCTTCGGCAAGGACTTCAAGGGCACGATTTTTGCAGGCCGTTTGGGCAAAGATGCATTCCTTGGCTCTACGAAGTATGAGAACTGGGATGCTTATAAGGCAGGACAAGGTTATGAGGGATGGACAGATCGCAACCTTGACAGTGCTTCCATCTATGGTCTCAACCTGCAGTATGACAAAGGCGGCGACAAGGGCTTCTTCGGCGGTGCTGGCTACTATCATCTCTCTTCCGAGAACTTCAAACTCATCTCCAAGGATGACAAGGCGAACATTTGGTCTCTGAATGCCGGCTATCGCTTCAGCCCGAAGGCAAAGCTGTGGGCTTCCTATGCGCAGAATTCCAAGGTTGATTACAGCGGTGTCAAGAAGAATTCCTGGCAGGTGCAGTTCGACTATGGTACCTATGACGATGCAAAGGTGAAGGGTTCTTGGAGCGCTTACCTCGCATATCGTCAGCTCGGCTACGGCGCAACCCTCGCCGGCACGGTAGAGGATGATGTGCTGCTCGGCACGAAGGGCATCGGCATCGGCGCTGCTTGGGCTCCGTTCAAGAACGTCGGTCTGCTTGTGAAGTACTTCAACGGCAAACTGAACGACCGTATCGGCAAGGATCTTGCCGGCGGCAAGGACAAGGCTTCCCAGCTGTTCGGTCGTGTTGAGCTGTTCTTCTAATCCAGAAGGATGCGCATTAGGTTGTGATTGCAGAGCCCCCCACTTCGGTGGGGGGCTTTTTTTGTTGAAACGAATGTGTAAACAGGATGGCATTACTTGACAACTATCAAGCAATACAATATACTTGACCATAGGAAAGGAGGCATGGTGATATGTTGGAAACGAAAGTGATACACGAAATCTCAGATCTCCGGTATCTGTCATGGGCACGAATCAAAGGCTCTTCTGGCACAGCGGGCTCTTTTCTCAAGGCGTACAGCACTTTGAACGGGAAAAAATTGTATTATAAATTGTCATCTTTCAATGACATGGAAGGAATTATCGGACATGAATGTGTCAACGAAATCATCGCAGACCGGCTTCTTTCTATTTTAGGGATTGATCACCTCCATTATCAGCTTCAGCATGCAAACATCATCGTTCATGGAAAAGCGTATGAAACATATCTCTGTGTCTCAGAAGATTTTAAGCAAAAAGGGGAGTCAAAAACTGCGCTTGAGACATATTACGAGCTTATGCATCCGGAAGGCGTCAATATGCTGGATTTTTGCATTGCGTCAGGCTGGAAGAACTATGTTCGGGAAATGCTGGCGGTTGATTTTCTGATACTGAATCGTGACCGTCATGGTGCGAATATCGAGGTGTTGCGCAATCCAAGGGAAAAGACCGTGGCCCCTGCGCCGCTTTACGATCATGGGCTTTCTATGATATTGCTCGATGATGATATGAAAATCAAGAATATCGATGTCATGGAAGACAAACGTATCCAGTGTTGCGTGGGGACTATGTCTGCCGAGAAAAATCTTGGGATTCTTCGGCAGATTGGGTTCCCGATTTTTTCCCGTACCCTTACGGGCAGCGACAAGGCCGTGCTGCTGGAGGGGCTGGATTCCGTCATTTCTCCCGTTTTGGCGGAAAAGACATGGGAGCTGATTTGGAAAAGGTGGTGCCATTATGAGGAGTTTCGCAATCAGACTGGATGATGAAATGGCTGCGCGCCCGATAGGCTATCTATTCTATTGTGAGTCCAAGAAAAAATTTTATATTGAGCTGAGCCAGTATGCAGACCTTTGGGAGCTTCCCGTCCTTCTAGCAGGTTTTCTCCAGATGGGAAGCCATACCATTGGTTCCTATTGGAGCAGAAAATGGATACAGGAAAGGATTGTTCCGCCTGACCGTCAGAATCTGGCCCACATCCTCAAGGAAAACAAGCTGAAGGAATATGATGAGTTTAAGCTCCTCATGCTGGCGCAAGGAAGGTGTGCGCAAGACGATTTTTATTTGCAGGAGATTGATCGGGACGAAGTTTCCAAAGAAGTGAAAAAAAGGTGGCAGCATCATATCAAGGATATTTTGCCAAGCAAGGACAATCGAATATGGGTGTTTTTCCAGAATGGAAAAACAAAACTCTGTGATATAAAAGCTACTTTTGGAGATTGGAAAAGGCTGCTGCCAATCCTCTCCGATGAGTCCTTGTTCCGGCAGGCAGAAGTCCAGCCGGGCGGGTTCGGAATTTGCTGGGGCGAAGGAGATCTTGAGATTTCCTATCATGATTTATATCGATGGGGAAAGCCGATGCCGGTTTCTTTGGACATGATGCTTGATTTTGCAAAGTATAGGTTTCTGGATACAGCGGAAACGATGCGTGTTATGGAATGTTCCAGGCAGTATATCAGCCAAATGGTAGAAAAGAACAAATTGGAACCTGTTTTAAAGAAGAATGGAGGGAATATTTTCTTAAAAACGGATGTTTTTCAGTTACGGAAAAATTAGGAGGCAGTTTCTCAGCTTGGGAGGGATTTGGATGGCAGATCGGTGGGCTTGGGCCGAGATTGATTTGGGAGCCATTGGGCATAATCTGAGGGAAATACGAAAGCATGTGGCGCCGCAGGTGAAGCTTTGCGCGGTGGTCAAGGCGAATGCCTACGGGCATGGGGCGCTGGCAGTCGCGCGGAAGGCCGTGGAGGTCGGCGCGGATTACCTGGCAACCGCGACACTGGGAGAGGCTTTGGAGCTTCGACAGGCGGGGTTCACGACGCCCCTCCTGATTTTGGGGTTGGTGCCCCCCGAGGGGGCATGCGCGCTGGTAGAGCACAATATCACGCAGACCATCTGCGATTTGGAGCTGGCGAAAGCGATTTCCGTCGAGGCGCAGCGGCAGGGAAAGACGGCAAAGGTGCATCTGAAAGTGGAGACCGGCATGGGGCGCATCGGCGTCTCGCCGGAGGCTATCGGCGAGCTGGCTGCGGAGGTCAGGGCACTGCCGGGCATCGAAATCGAGGGTATGTTCTCCCATTTCGCGGCGGCAGACACCGGAGACAAGAGCTTTGTGCAGGAGCAGCTTGCGGCATTTCACAGGGCGATTCGTGCGGTGGAGGCAAAGGGCATCGAGATCCCCGTCAAGCATATCGCGGAGTCGGCGGCAATCCTTGAGCTGCCGGAGGCGCATTTCGATATGGTGCGGGCGGGCATCATCGAGTATGGGCTGTGGCCGTCCGATGAGGTCACGCACCCCATTGACCTGCGTCCTGCCATGCGGCTCTGCGCGAGGATCGCATTCATCAAGACCGTCCCGCAAGGCACGACCATCGGCTATGGACGAGCTTTTTGCGCAAAAAAAGAAAGCCGCATCGCCACGCTTCCCATCGGCTATGCGGATGGATATATCCGTGCCTATGCCAAGCACGGCAGTGCGGAAATCTGCGGAAAGCGCGCTCCCATCGCGGGGCGTGTCTGTATGGATCAGGTCATGGTGGACATCACGGACATCCCGGAGGCCGGGGTCGGCACGGAGGCCACGCTCTTCGGCTCGTCCACGCTGAGCACGGACGAGGCCGCGAAGTGGCTCGACACCATCAACTATGAAGTCACCTGCATGGTATCCCATCGTGTGCCGCGCGTTTACTTCGATTCATCAAGGACGTTCAAAACGGCAGGGCTGGATGAGAGGTTAGCTTTATGTGCGTGTGAGGGGAGAAATGCTCAAGCGGCATATCGCATATAATCAATGACGGAAATATCGTTAAGCTCACGTTTTGCCTGCGCCACAATTTCCTCCAATTTGCGCACCGTATCGCCCGTATAGATGATTTCCGCACATTCGGTGCATTTGAAGCAGGGAACATTCCGAACAATGATTAAACATGACCCTAAGTCCGTGACATCAGTTGTAGTGCTTTTGACGACATCCGCACCGCATTTCATGCATTTCATGGATTATCCTTCCTTTCGCTTCGTGAAATCCTCCGTCCATTTATCAGGATTTGGCCAATATGCAGTAATGATGTATAGGAACTCGCCATCTGTGCTTACAACGGTGTGCAACACATTTCCGTTTGCCGTTTTTCCGGCAATCAGGCAACTTGGAAAAGGCGTATCATCAGGATATTGTTCGATGATATGGCCGGAAGATATGGCGAGCTCTATATCATCAAGGCATATATTTCTTTCTTGAAACCTTGTCTTGGCATGGTTTGTCATGGCTATGGACGCATCTTGGCATAGCAGCCTGTATGGCTCAATTTCCATGCGGATCTCCCTTCATGGTATTTTACGATGAAATCTTCAGGAAATGCTGACTCATTCAGCGTTTCCTGAAAATTTTAATCCTCGAAGTATCAATGCCCACTCTCGTGCAATACCTCCGTCAGGGTCTCCATCATCTTTGTTACGTCGAGGGGCTTGGCGATATGGTCGGTCATGCCGGCGGCTTTGGCATTTTGCACGTCCTCGGCGAAGGCGTTCGCTGTCATGGCGACGATGGGGATGGAGGAAAGCTGCGGGTCGGGCAGGGCGCGGATGGCTCTTGTCGCGTCGTAGCCGTTCATGACGGGCATCTGCACATCCATCAGGATGAGCTGATACTCGCCGGGCTGCGAGGCGGCGATTTTGTCCACGGCGATTTTCCCGTTCTCGGCAGTCTCGACACGGAAGCCGAACTCGCTCAGGATCAGCGTCGCGATCTCGCGGTTCACGTCCAGATCCTCCACCAGAAGCAGCTTGATGTTCGAGAAGTCCATGGCGGCAGCGTCTTCGGCGTCGGGCAGGCTCTTTTCTTCCGGCGCGTCCTGCGCGATGGGGAACGTCAGGCGGACGATGAACTCCGTGCCTTTTCCTTGGGCGGTCTGCACCTCGATCGTGCCGTGCATCAGGTCGATGATGCTTTTCGTGATGGACATGCCCAACCCGGTTCCCTGAATATTTCCGGCCGTCCGGTCGCGTGTGTACGCATCGAACACTTTTGCCGCGAATTCGGGTGTCATGCCCATGCCCGTGTCTTTGACCCGTATCTCGTAGGAGGCATTTCCGTCCGCCGCGTCCGTCTGCCGCAGGGTGACGCTGATCTTCCCGCCCTCCGGCGTGAATTTGTAGGCATTGCTCACGAGATTCAGCAGGACGCGGTTCAGCCGCTTCGCGTCGCAGAGCGCCGTTCTGTCCGACACCTGCCGCGTGTCCACCGTATAGGCGATGCGCTTGGTCTCCATCTGGGTGGCGAAGAGGTCCCGCACGTCCTCCAGCGACTTCACGAGGTCGGCGGGGCCGATCTCCAGCTCCATTTTCCCGTTCTCGATGCGGCTCATTTCCAGAATATCGTTGATGAGCGCGAGGAGATGGTCGCTGGAAGCCTCGATCTTGCGGAGATAGTCCTTTGCACTGTCCGAAAGGCTGTCATCTTTCTTCATCAGCGCGGCATAGCCGACAATGGCATTCATCGGCGTCCGTATGTCATGGCTCATATTGAAGAAAAACGTGCTCTTGGCCTTGCTGCTCTGCTCCGCCTCGGCCTTTTGCCGCTCCATGTACCGCTCCCGCCGCATCATGGCATTGTAGATGCTGAACATGATGAAAAGCGTGATGATGATCAAGGTCATCTGCACAATGTTGTGGTCGGTCATGGAGGCGTTGACGAGGCGCGTCTGCTCCTGAAAGTAGGATTTCGTATCGGCGATCTCCCCGCGGTTGAACGTCACGCCGTGTTCATGCAGTTTCTCGCGGTAATAGCTGTTGAGGTTGTCCAGCGTGAGCTCCGTGGTTTCCCGGGTCGTCTGGTGGAACCATAGCATGGAGGTGAAAAAAATGAGGAAGAGGAGCGCGATCCATGTGACCGTGGACTGCCCGAACCGGTGCTCGGTGTCCCGATGGAAGATATAGTGGAAGAACACGAAGCCTAAAATGCCCCATACGATCAGGATCAGGTAGGATTCGGTCGCCATGGTGCTGATGGAGGCAATGCCCGGCACCATGAAATAGAAACAGAGCAGCAGGGACACGAGGCAGCCGATGGCGCCCGTGGCCTGCACCGCCCGATTGCCGTCCCTCCTTGCGGCCGTGAAGGCGGTGGCGGAGGTATAGGCGTAGGCGATGGTGGCGCCGATGGTATTGACATCGATGATCCAGCTGATGGCGGTCCGCCCGAAAAAGGGGATGGGCAGGGAGATCAGCATGAGAAAGAGAATGATGTTCCGTGGCGAATCGGAGGCATCCAGCCGCCGGAAGCGATGGGGGAGCAGGTTGTCCCTTGCCATGGCGTAGATCAGGCGGCTCACAGCGAGGGTGTTTCCCACCAGTCCGGTGATGACGGCGGCGGCCACGCTGCAGGCGAGGAGCCAGAACCCATGCTGTCCCAGGATGCTGTCGACGGCGTGAAAGGTCGGAAGCCCCGCCAGTCCGGGCATATTGCCGAGATTTTGCACATAGGCGGGCCAGTGCCGATAGCCTGCGGGCAGCGCAGAAGCCGCAAGCAAAGAAAGCGCCGTGTAGACGACAGCACCGGCAACGAGCGCGGCCAGCATGAGGGCAAGGCTCTTTTTGGCAGAAAAGCGGAATTCCTCCGCCCCGTGGGAGATGGACTCGAAGCCAGCAAACGCCCAAGGCGCGAGGACGACGATGCCGAAGATGGCGGTGAGGGAGTCTTCGCGCGGGGGGAAGGGCGGCTCGATGAAAAGCATTTCGCTGCCCTGCGCCGTGAGCGCACCGCAGAAGCATACCAGCACGCCGCCAAGGAGCAGAAGGGCCATGACGGTCTGTATCCGCGCGGCGAGCCGTCCGCCCCGGATGCAGACCATGCCGGCCAGCCAGATGGAGGCAAGGGCAAGGAGCGTTTCCCCCAGATAGACATCGAAGCCCGCGACCTGATAGTGGAGGCCCACTTGGAACACGTTGCCGAGGAGATTGCGGCAGATCAGGGGGATCGCCGTGGCGTTCGCCCAAATGATGGCGATATAAACGAGAACGAGGAACCATGCGCTCAAAAACCCGTGATCATGCCCGAACACACGCTTTGCGTAGGTATAGGTGCCGCCCGCATCCGGGCAGCGGTTCATCATATAGTGGTAGTTGAGGCCGATGATCAGCATGATGCCGACGCCGATGCCCATGCCGATGGCTGTCCCCAGCGGCCCCCCGATGGGCAGGAAGGTGGAGCCGGGCATGACAAAAGCGCCCCAGCCCACAGCGCAGCCGAAGGACAGCGCCCAGACATTCAGGGGGGAAAGATACGGTCTCAAACCGGAGCGTTGCTCCGGCTCTGTGCTATGCATAGGAAGAATGCTCCTTTTTTGCCGTGATTTTTCATTTTTACTTATATTCTAACCCTTTGATTTCCTGCTGTCAAGAAATCAAGACGCCATCATTGTTAAAGCTGATCCTTCCAGTATGCCAGATCGGGTGCGTTCAGCGGCAGGTCGATGACTTGGCCGTTGTCGTAGTAGAAGCGGAATCTCACTTCTTCCGCTTTTTTGACAGCGGGGAGACTGGAGCGCGGAAGCTCGACGAATAATTTGTTTTCGTTCATGAAGCGGTGCTCGGGATCGATGCCCGGCGAGGTCTGTTTGACGATTGCGGGCATTTCCCATGCGTCGCCGTCCGTGTAGAGGATGGCCTTCGGGAGCAGCTTGGCGTTGTCATAGCGATAATCCCAAAGGGAAAGCACCGCGCCCTCCAACTTCCCCGTCTCTGTGTAGGAGCTCTGGAAGTCGATGCGCGCATAGGCGGAAAGGCTGTCAGCCGTGCGATGGTCGATATGCCAGGTATAGGAAAGCCCGAAGATGCCCGTGAGCATGAGCAGGACCGCAAAAATCGTGACAAAGTATTTCATGGCGAACCTTGCTTTCTGTGAATGGATTTAGTATACTGTAGGGAGAAAGGGTGCTGCCTAGCGGCATGCCCTTGATGGATGAGTTGCGGAAAAACCGCTTGACCCGCCTATACTAGGTTGCAGCTAGTGGCGGGTTATTTTTTTGCATAAATGATAATCAGCAAGATGAGCAGTAGGCCCAAATTGAGTTCACTCATGACATCGCCCCCTTTCGAGGGGCATAGTTGCCGCCGTGCAGCACACATCTATTCTACTATGAAATCTTAGCGAGTGCAAGTTGCAGGTGAAGCGTTATAATAAAAGGGCTTGCAATTTTTCTTGGATATGAGAAAATAAGTTTGATGGGGTGTTATAGATAGATGGAGGGTAGTCTATGGCGATCAAGCTTTTTGTGACGGATTTGGATGGGACGCTGCTGCCGACGCAGGCGACGGTGTCGGAGGGGAATATCCGCGCCGTGCAGGAGGCTGTGGCGGCAGGGGTGACGGTGACGATTGCGACGGGACGCATGTACCGTGCGGCGCTGCCCGTGGCGCAGGCTTTGGGCGTGAACGTGCCGATCATCACCTACAATGGGGCATTGATCAAGACCGTGGACGGGAAAGTCATCTATCGCAGCTGCCTGGAGCCGTCCTTGGTCGTGGAAATTCTGGATTTCTGCGAATCGAAAGGCTGGTATGTGCAAAGCTACAGCCGGGATGCGCTGCGCTATCCCGAGCATACGGAACTCTCCGACCAATATGAAAAGTCCCAGCTGGTCACGGGGGAGGCTGTCGGATGGGACGGCATGCGGGAAATCACGGAAGAGACGCCGAAGCTCCTTTGCATCGCGCCGCGCCCCGAGGATGCTGAGGAGCGTGTAAAGGCGCTTTCGGAGCATTTCGCCGGACGGCTGGAGGTGTTCCGCTCCAGTCCGCGCTATATCGAGCTGGTACGGATCGGCGTGAGTAAGGCGGCTGCTGTCACCCTGTTGGCGGAGCGCATGGGCATCACAAAAGATGAGGTCATGGCCATCGGAGACGGCAACAACGACATCCCCATGCTGCAGGCGGCGGGGAAGAGCGTTGCCATGGGAAACGCGGCGGACGGCGTGAAGGCCATCTGCACCTGCGTGACCGACCGGCCCGAGGAGGACGGCCTGGCTCATGCCATGAAGGCCCTTGGTCTGATTGACTGACGAGGTCCCGCATCTCCCATCGTCGCAGCTTATGCCAGCCTTCAAAGACGGATACTTCCGCGGCCTCCGTCTGATCCCTGTTGCCGCCGGTGCCGCGCCGGCCCAGGAGGAAACATGGCTTTTGTTTCTGTCAAACCGGGCACCCTGCTTGCGCCGGTTCCCGTTGCCCTGATCGGCCCCGGCGCGGAAAGCGCGGAAGGGCAGCCGATCCGGAATCTGATGACCGCCGCCTGGGTTGGCACGGTCTGCTCCGAGCCGCCCATGGTCTCCGTTTCCGTCCGTCCGAGCCGTTATACCTATACGCTGATCGAGCA
>CALGGN010000079.1 GCA_937915915.1 uncultured Selenomonas sp.
GGTAATCACCACAAAGATTCAGGAATTGCAGCATTTTGCAAAATTCAACGAGATTTTCATTCTTTCTCTTCTGATTCTGCTTACGAACCTTGTGATAAAGGGAATCAAGGGTGCGGTGAACAGAAGGAAAGAGGTGAGATAGATACATCATTTTCAGGAGAACAAAATGAAAAAAATCATGTGCGCAGTGCTTGCCTCCTTGTTCTTGCTTGGCGGCTGCAGCAAAAAGAATCAGGCGGAACGCCAGGTCATCATCTATTCCAATGCTGACGACGAGGCGGTTGTTTCTGTAAAGAAGGCGCTTGATGAGAACGGCTATGCCGGACGCTACCTGTTCCAATCCTTTGGAACAAGCGAGCTGGGCGGTAAACTCTTTGCCGAGGGAACGGCGATTGAGGCTGACCTTATAACGATGAGTTCTTTCTACATTGAGAGCGCTCAGGCTATGAACAGAATGTTCAAGGATTTGGCGTTTGAGACAAAGCAGGTTGTAAAAACGCCGGCATTCTATACGCCGATGCTTGCGATTCAGGGTGCGGTAATTTACAACACCAAAGTTCTTACAGACAAAAAACTTCCTGTTCCGCAGAGCATAAAGGACATTGGGAATCCTGTGTACAAGGATTGGGTGAGCGTGGTTGACCCTATGGGAAGCACCACGGCATGGCTCATGGTTCAGGCGCTGATTGATTCCTATGATGAGGACGGTGCCAAGGAAGCGCTTGCCGCAATATACAAGAATGCTGGACCTCATCTTGAACTGAGCGGCTCTGGTCCTATAAAGAAGATCCGTGCAGGCGAGGTTGCGGTAGGCTTTGGACTCCGCCATCAGGCTGTGCGCGACAAGAAAGCGGGGCTTCCTATCAGTTTTGTTGACCCAACCGAAGGAAACTTTGCGCTTACTGAATCCGTTGCTGTAATTGAAAAGGGAAAAAAATACAATCCGCTTGCTATGGAGATGGCTGAATGCATCATCAATTCTGCCCGTGAGTATATCATCGCCGACTATCCGGTGGTTCTGTATGAAGGCGAGACGGTTGACGCTGAAAATGAGGCTACCAACAGCAAGACGTTCTCTGAACCGCTTACGACAGAGCTTCTGCGAAAGCATCAGAATATGAGCGAGAGCGCAAAATGAACGAAGAGACTGACTAAGAAGAATAGATTGTGGTGGTTGAGCTTGTCGTCACGAAGTGCGCGAAGCAGCCAATATATGTGGTGCGCGAGGCATTTCAACAGGCTCAATGACTACGCGCATTGCTCTTCTTAGGCATACCCTTCTGCACGAATAATTTATCCCAGCGCAACGTCAAGAACCATCATCAGGGCAAAGCCAATTGAAAAGCCGATGGTGCATACGTCGCTCTGCTCGTTTTTTGTGGCTTCGGGAATAAGCTCTTCTATCACTACGTAGACCATCGCTCCTGCGGCAAATGCAAGGAAGTAGGGCATGAATGGCAGCACGAACGAGGTCAGAAGAATCGTGACTATTGCGGCAACCGGCTCCACTGCGCCGGAAAGCGTTCCGTACAGGAAAGATTTTGCCTTGCCGTTTCCTTCCTGGCGTAGCGGCATGGAGATTATCGCCCCTTCCGGAAAATTTTGGATTGCGATTCCGATTGCAAGCGCCAGCGCATCTGCGCTGGAAATAAGCGCGGAGCCTGAAAGATGGCTTGCAAAAACTATTCCTACGGCCATGCCTTCCGGAATGTTGTGCAACGTCACTGCAAAAAAAAGCATCATCGTGCGGCTGAATTTCTTTATGCCAGATTCAGGACCTTCCGGCTTTTCGGCGGTTGCATGAAGGTGCGGCGTGATTCTGTCCAGAATAAAAAGAAATGCGACTCCGAATGCAAAGCCTGTAATGGCAGGCAGGAAGCGGAGCCGCCCAAGACCGTCTGCCATTTCCATTGCTGGAATCAGGAGCGACCATACTCCGGCTGCAATCATGACACCGCCGGCAAATCCCAGCAAAAGGCGCTGTACGTTGTCGTTCATCGTGTGCTTCATAAAGAAAACGCACGAGGAGCCAAGCGTGGTTCCCAAAAATGGAATCAATAATCCTATAAAAATCATGGTCATAAAATTCTTTCTTAAGTGTTCCCTAAAACAGAATAAATTTATATACTAAGTTAGTTTATGCTAACTAATATCATATAAAATATCAATAAAGAGGCGTGCTGTGGAAACAAAATGTAAGAAGTCCTTGCTTGCTTGGATTTTTGAATTTTCAAAGGAAAAGAAAATCGCCTACTACATGAGCGTTTTTCTTGCTTGCCTGAGCGTTGCGTGCGGTGTCGTGCCGTATGTCCTTATTGCAAGAATCGTTCAGATGCTGCTTTGTGGCGTGCGGGATTTCAGGCAATATCTTTCGTACTGCGGAATAATTGCTTTGTTCTGGCTTGGAAATGTCGTTTTTCATGCTTTTTCAACTGCACTCAGCCATGTTGCCACGTTCAATGTGATTGCGAATATCCGCAAGAAAATGTGCGACAAACTTTCCAGGGTTCCGCTTGGAACGGTCATGGACATGCAGTCGGGAACGCTGAAAAATATAATCATTGAGCGGATTGACAGCATGGAAACAACGCTTTCCCATATCGTTCCGGAATATACGTCAAATCTTCTGATTCCTCTTCTTATGTTCGCATATCTTTTTTCAATTGACTGGCGCATGGGGCTTGCTTCGCTTGCGACGCTTCCGATTGGTCTTGTTGCCGCAAGCCTGATGATGGTCGGAGCCCAGAAAAGATTTGATTTTGCCCTTCAGAAGACAAAAATCCTGAATGACACCGCGGTTGAGTACATAAACGGAATTGAAGTCATAAAGGCTTTTGGAAAATCAAAGTCATCTTATGAAAAATTCGTAGTTGCGGCAAAAGAAGGTTCTGACTGCTATGTTGAATGGATGCGGGACTGCATCTGGTACATGGCTTTTGCAATGGTCGTTTCTCCATGCACGTTGCTTTCTGTCCTGCCGATTGGAGGCTATTTTTTCTACAGGGGAACTCTTTCTGCGAATGATTTTATTACAATCATCATTCTTTCGATGAGCATAATTCAGCCTTTTTTGATTGTATTTTCATATCATGACGATGTTGCCAAAGCCGGCGTGATTTTTGGGGAGGTCGGAAGCATTCTTGGAATCCCGGAGCTTGAGCGGCCGCTGGAAAGCCTTGAAATTCCAAAGGACAATTCAATCGTGCTGAAAGACGTTCGGTTCAGCTATAAAAAAAGCGGAAAGGAAATAATCCGCGGCGTGAGCATGAATCTTCCTTCAGGTTCATACACTGCTTTTGTTGGTCCAAGCGGAAGCGGAAAAACTACGATTGCCCGGCTTATTGCCTCGATGTGGGATGTAGATTCCGGAAGCATAGAAATAGGCAGCGTCAGCCTAAAGTCTCTTTCCCTTCAGGAATATAACAGTCGTGTTGCCTTTGTAAGTCAGAACAACTTTCTTTTTGATATGTCAGTCCGGGAGAACATCAGGCTTGGTCGTCCTGAAGCAACTGACCAGGAGGTGGAGCAGATTGCCCGTGAGAGCGGCTGCTATGATTTCATCATGAATCTTGAGGATGGTTTTGATACTGTTGTTGGCGGAAGCGGCGCGCACTTGAGCGGTGGCGAGCGTCAGAGAATTTCAATCGCCAGGGCCATGATGAAGGATGCGCCTATAGTGATTCTTGATGAGGCGACGGCGTACACGGATCCTGAAAATGAGGCGATTATACAGAAAAGCGTCGCGCACCTTGTTAAGGGAAAAACTCTGATTGTGATTGCCCACAGGCTTTCTACAATCAAAGATGCTGACAGAATCTTTGTAATCAAAGACGGACAGGTTGATTCTCAAGGAACGCACGAAGAGCTTCTTGAAAAAGGCGGGCTTTACAAGGAAATGTGGGAAGCCCACATCAGCTCAAAGGATGAATAGGAAATGTTATGTTTGAAATATTAAAAAGATTTTTTGATTTTTGTGATAAGGAGAACCGCAATAAATTCTACGGTTCAATTGCCGTGGGGGTTGTGAATTCCATGTTCACTGCGCTCAGAATCGCGGCCGTTGCCGTAATGCTTACAGGTGTGATTGACACCATTGTTTCCGGGAATGATTTTAATTCCAGGACTATTTTTGTGTCACTTGGAATAATGCTGGCAAGTGTTCTTGGAGGAGTACTGACCAAAAAAGAAATGAGCATGTGGCAGACTGAAGGCGGCTACAGAACATGCGCCAAAAAGCGGATTGAAATTGCAGAGCATCTTCGGTATGTTCCTATGGGCTATTTTAACAAGAACAGCCTTGGAAAAATCACTTCTGTCACTACGAATACAATGGAACTTTTAGGTGATATAGCAACCAGAGCCGTAATGATGGTTCTTCAGGGACTTTTGGATTCCGCCTTGATTATCGTTATGATTATGATTTTTGACATAAGGATTGGACTGGTAGCCCTTGCAGGATTCCTTCTATTTGAATTCGTGAATGCATTCATGCGTCTTGCAGTAAAAAAAGTATCGGAAGAAAAAAATGCTTCTGATACGGCTCAGGTAGAAAAAATCCTCGAATACATTCAGGGCATAAGTGAGGTGCGTTCCTACAATCTGGTTGGAAAGCAGAGCAAAGAGTTGAACCATGTGATTGACTGGGCAAAGCGCACCTGTATTTCCATGGAGCTCCGTTGCATTCCAATTTCTGCCATACAGTCCTTTGTTGCAAAGATGACTGGAGTCGCCATAATGCTCTCTTCCATTTTCTTCTTTTTGGGCGGAACCATGATTCTTTCAAATTGCGCTGTCATGCTGGTCTGTTCATTCATGCTGTTCAGCGCCCTGGAAGCCGGCGGAAATTATTCTGCTCTTTTGCGCTCAATTGACATAGCTGTTAAAAAGGCAAAGGAAATTCTGGACATACCGACAATGGATATTGATGGGGATGAAATAAGCCTTGATAAAAACAAAGCAGAGGACTTGGAGCTTAAGGCTGAAAATGTAAAGTTTTCGTATGGAAAGAAACAAATCATAAACGGCATTTCGCTTGAAATTCCTGCAAAAACTACGGTGGCAATCGTTGGTCCAAGTGGAAGCGGAAAAACCACGTTCTGCCATCTTCTTTCACGGTTCTGGGATGTTGATTCTGGGCTTATTACTTTGGGCGGAAACGACGTTAAGGACTTCAGCATGGATTCTCTCATGTCAAATTTCACATTTGTTTTTCAGGACGTATATCTTTTTCATGACACGATTGCAAATAACATCCGTTTTGGAAACCCGAATGCAACCATGGAACAGGTGACTGAAGCGGCCAAAAAAGCCTGCTGCCATGATTTTATACAGGCACTGCCGAATGGCTATGAGACGGTGATAGGGGAAGGTGGGGCAAGCCTGAGCGGGGGCGAACGCCAAAGGCTTTCAATTGCACGGGCAATCATCAAGGATGCGCCGATTATCATTCTTGATGAGGCGACGGCAAATGTTGACCCCGAGAATGAGCGCGATTTGATTCAGGCGATTCACGAGCTTACGAAAGAAAAGACCGTAATCATGATTGCCCACAGGCTGAAAACTGTGCGCAATGCAGACAAAATCATCGTCCTTGATGAAGGCCGCATTGCCGAAGAAGCTCTCGCGGGTGTAGATGGGCTGCTCGAAGCGGCCGATGGGTCGGTCGACGTAAGCCTTGATCTGGTCGATCTGCGACTGGAAGTGGCTGACCATCTGCTGGTCGACCTCCTCGTCGCGCACGTTGACGATGCTGCCCTTGATGTCCTTCTTCGTCAGCCGTCCGCCGTTGAAAGACAGTTCAATCTCGGCCTCGGCCACGTTGCTGACGTAGCAGCTGGGGTCGATGCAGAGCACGCGGCGGCCGTCACGGCAGGTAATCCACTCGTTGTGTACTTGGTGGTCGTGGCCAAAGAAGATGATGTCGAAGCCGGGCACCTCGCGTGCTACCGCCTCGGTGGCATCCTCCTCGTAGTCGGCGGTCTTGATGCCGCCGTTGAGCCCTGAGTGGAAGAGTCCGAAGATGAGGTCGGGGCGCTCGTTCTCCTTGATGTACTTCACCCATTTCCGGGCGCAGGCAGTCATCTCCTCAAACGCCATGCCCTTCCATACCGACTTGTTCAGCCAGTTGGGAATGGCCGGCGTGAGCATGCCTAAGATGCAAATCTTGACGCCGTCCTTGTAGTGTACGGAGTAGGGCTTCAGCCCCGTGTAGACGTTCTGCACGCTGGCCTCGCCGTCCTTGCGCTCCTCCTTGACGATGTTGGCCCCGAGCAGGGGGCAGCGCACCTCGCGAATCCACTTGTCGTAGATCTTGTGGCCGGGCTCCACGTCGTGGTTGCCCACGGTCTCGGCGTCGTAGCGCATGTAGTTGACGACGCTGGCCGCGAGGTTCTCGTCGTCGGGCATGACGTAGTTCGACCAGTAGACGCAGGGTTGCCCCTGCAGGATGTCGCCGTTGTCGATGAGCAGCAGTCGGTCGCCGTACTGCTGCCGCTGTCGGTTGATGTAGGTGCTGGCCCTGGCGAGCGTTCCCTTCAGTGGGCGCTTCTCCATGAAGTCGTAGGGGAAGAAGTGGCCGTGTACGTCGCTCGTCTCGATGACCTTCAGCCGCACGGTTTTCTGCGTGGGCTGTGCCTGTGTCGTCAGTGTCATGGCGGCTATGGCTGTCAGTATGAGTGTTCTCATCTTGGTGTCTGTTCTATGAGTTGCAAAGTTACAAAAATAAATTCGAATCCACAAGAAATCAGTCAAATAGGTTGGTGATTTATGACAAATTATCGGATATTCTCCCCCTCTCATCCCCTTTTAGGGGGGGTAGCGATGTGCAATCTTTCTTGATAATTCATGTTTTTGCTTCAGAAAATGGTACTTTCGTCTATAGGATTTTTCTTTGAAATCATCGTGTTTTTTGGGGTGGGTGAAGTTGATGGGCAGAATGGGTCGAATAGGCTGGATGGGTTGGATGGAATAGTATCCGTGGGGCGTTTGATAAAGTTAGAAGACGCCCCGCGGGGCGTCTCTACTTCAGCCAGCCGTGGGATTTGTACCATGCTGCCGTCTCCTTCACGCCCTGCTCCAAGTCCCACTGGGGTACATAACCCAGTTCGGTGAGCATCGGCTCGATGTCGCAGTTCCAGTTTCTCTGGCTTAGAATCTTGTACTTGTCGCTGTTGAGCGTGGAGACAGTTCCCCTCACTCCCGCAAACCACTCCGAGATGGCGCAAACGATACGCAGTACGAAGAGAGGTGCCTTGATATGCAGCACATTCCCTACCCCCAGTTCCTTCTGGATTAAGTTGCTGAACTGCCGTGAAGAGTAGATGTTTCCGTCGCTCACATGGTAAATCTTGTGGTTGATTTGTTCGATTCCCTCTGTCAGCACCTTGTTGACAGCCGCGAAAATGGCACCGACGAGATCCTGTACATAGACAAATGTAAGTTCCTGCGGCTTAAATCCCACTGAAAAGTCGACGTGGTTCTTGAGGTCCATACACGCCCGTAGGACGGAAAATGACATAGGGGAACTCATATCCGAGGCATTTGAGGTAGTTCTCGCTCTTGCTCTTGCTTGTGGCATATGCCGTGTTAGGCTGAGGCTCATCCGTAGCCCTCATAGGCTCATATACACCAGGTGCTGCCGCAGCTTTGTCGTCCTCGTCGGTTTCCGCTCCCAGTGACTTTCGCTGCACTTTCCGCTCCTCCTTG
>CALGGN010000080.1 GCA_937915915.1 uncultured Selenomonas sp.
GGGAGCAGATATTCGCTTTGACGAGAAAGGAGATGTGGTCAATATGTGGGCAGCATGGGAGAATGGGATAAATCAAGCACGAAATGATGGCAGAAATGAAGGCAGAGACGCGACGATGGTCAACAACATCCGTAATCTGATGGAAACTTCTGGATGGGATGCCCAGCAGACCATGGATGCGTTGAAAATTCCTGCCAATGAACAGGAAAAATATGCGCAGCAGATATAGCAAGTCCATAGCCGTCTAAATAACAAAGACCGCAAGCCTGTGATGCTCTCGTAGCATCTACATGCTTGCGGTTTTTTACGCTTGAAGATTGTCTGGAACCCCTGTTTTTCAGGTGTCCCCAATTATAACCATCTAAGGGTGGATTTCCTATGATGTAGGTATACTTCTCCCGCGGCACCACCTCGCCCCAGTCCATCCGCAGGGCATTCCCCTCTACGATATGGGCATTGGTCTTGAGGGGCAGAAAGTCAAGATTCAGATGGATGATGTTCTTCGTCTCCTGCAGGGCTTGGCTTTCGGCAATCCATAGAGCCGTCTTTGACAAAGTAACAGCGCAAGCCGTGACTTTTACCTTATCCTCGAAGGTGATGAAGCCGAAAGGCTGCTCCACGCCATAGACCTCGTGCAGCAGCTCCAGCCAGAACGTCTGCGTATGCTGTTTTTCGTCCCCAACACCCTTCCATTTCGCGGCGAAGGCTTTGGCCGCCGCCTTTTGCTCAGTTTCTTTCACAGAGTCAGCCATTGTCGTCCTGGTCAAGCTCGGTTGCCTTGCCCGTAAATTCAGGCGGACGTTTTTCGAGGAAGGAATTAATCCCCTCCTTGTAGTCATCTCCGGCGTACACAGTATTGCGATAAGCATTGATGCGCTCAAAACTTTCTGCGCTGATGACCGTCGAGGCCCTGGAAAGAATACGGAACTGGCGCTTAATGGCACTGATGGAAAGAATGCAAATGCTTGCCGTTCTGCATCTTCACATAGGCGATACGTTCTTTGACAACTTTGTTCACCAACATAATGACCCCTCTCCTCTCTACATCTCAATCCCAAGGATCGCTGCCACTCAGCCTCAACGACGATTTGCCGCTATGCAAACTGGCTGTTGTAAAGCGTGGCATATTTCCCGTTTTTCCCCATCAGTGTATCGTGATTTCCCACTTCCTTGATATCGCCGTTTTCCATGTAGAGAATCACATTGGCATCCCGAATCGTGGAAAGGCGATGGGCAATGACAAAACTGGTGCGCCCTTTCATAAGCGTTGCCATCGCCTCCTGAATGATCTGCTCCGTATGGGCATCCACATTGCTGGTGGCCTCGTCCAAAATCATGATTTCCGGATTGGCGATAATCGCCCTGGCAATGGTGAGAAGCTGTCGCTGGCCTTGGGAAATATTGGATGCTCCCTTCGTCAGCATCATATCATACCCTCCCGGCATGGTGCGGATAAAAGCATCTGCGCAAACGGAACTGCAAGCTGCGACCATTTCCTCGTCGCTGACTTCTCTTTCCGTGCCGTATTTCAAATTATCGCGAATCGTTCCCTCGAAAAGCCAACTGTCCTGGAGCACCATGCCAAAATGACGCCGAAGCTCGGCGCGGGAAATATCCTTGGCATTTATGCCGTCTACATGAATCTCGCCACCATTGACCTCGTAAAAGCGCATCAGCAGATTGATGAGCGTTGTCTTTCCCGCTCCCGTAGGTCCCACGATGGCGATTTTCTGCCCCGGCTCTACGCGCAGGCTGACATCCGTCATCAAGAGCCTGCCGGGCGTATAACCGAACTGAACATGGCTGAACTCCACGCTTCCGTCGGTTTTCGGCGTTTTCCTGCTGTCTATGGGGTCGGGAATCTCCTCCTCCTCATCCAGCAGCGCAAAAATGCGCTCCGCACCGGAAATTGCCGCCGAAACTTGTCCCGCCATTTGAGCCACAGCGGAGAAAGGCTGCTGAAACAGCCGTATATACTGGAGCGCGGACTGGACATTGCCAATCACCATTTCACCCCGAAGGACAAAGGTGCAGCCAAGCAATGCGGCGATGGCGTAA
Source organism: uncultured Selenomonas sp. (assembly GCA_937915915.1). GTDB lineage: Bacteria > Bacillota > Negativicutes > Selenomonadales > Selenomonadaceae > UBA9786. The sequence goes on from CALGGN010000080.1 coordinate 2,059, forward strand.
CCGATGTAGTTGATCCCCTGCGTGATCGGCATAACTGCGCCGGAATAGTTTTCTGCCCGATAAGCCGCCCTCTTAAGCCGCGCATTGATATCATCGAAGCGGTCGATAGCTTGCTTTTGTTGATTGAATGACGAAATCACTTCCTGCCCATTGAACGTCTCTTCCACATATCCGTTCATTTCGCCAATGGCTTCCTGCTGCTCAGCATAGCTTTTTCCCGCTATGCGCATGATTCCTCCCGATGCCAGGAACGTTGCGGGAACCATGGCGACGGCAACAAGCGCCAGCCATGGAGAAAGCCATAGCAGCATGGCGAAAATGCCGATAAAATTAAAGACTTGCGTCACGATTTGGTAGAAATTCTTTCCCAAAAAGGTGTTGATGACCTCCACATCATTGGTAATGACAGAGAGAATCTCGCCGCTGACGTGCGTATCGTAATAATTGAGCTTCATACGGTGCATTTTCGCATCGATGGCATTGCGGAGCTCCCAAATCACCTTGGCGGCAACGTCCGCCAATAAACGATTGGCTGCCATAGAAAAGAAATACGAGACGATATAAATATAGTAAACGACATTAATTTTTGTACTTAAAAGAACATAGTGATGCAAATTTTTCGTTAGGTTCCCGATATTGTTCAAAATAGCCATCAACTGCTGACTCCAATGCGAGGGCATCAGGAAAATAAGTGTTGTGAGTAACTTCTCGTCGAGTAATGCGCCAACATTGCTCGATGGGATTCAAGTCTGGTGAGTATGGTGGCAACTTAATCAGTTTAATTTTTTCTCGAATATCTGCGTATTCTTCCAAAGCTTCTTCCTGCACCAGATGATATGCTTTTTTATGCCATGGAGCGTTGTCTATGACCATGCAAAACTTCTTGTCGTCTGCAATGGGACAACTGTTTATGAAATCACGAAACGACTGAATCACTGTTTGGTAATTGAACCATGTAGGTTTCGTCACAATGAGTTCACCTGTTTCCGGGATAACATATCCGCTATACGGTACGCTGTTTCTTAAAGGCGCAGATCCCACTTTGGGCCGTGAGCCTTTCTTGACCCACTTTCGAGTAACGGATGTTGTCACTTGAAAATGGACTTCATCTTGAAAAACGAGAATATATGACTCATCTGAGCTTATCTCTTCCGTTTTTTTTAAAGGCTTCTCGCTCTTCTTCTAATCCTTTCTTGGTTTTGGATGGGAATGTTTGCGGTCGCACAAGAGAAAATCCAAGCGAGTGAAACATGCGCTGACATTGTCGGACACAAAGAAAGACCCCATATTCTCTGGATATGTAAGCAGACAATGCAGGACCATCCCACACATTGAATCCATATTTTTTTGGATTATCTTCTTCGAGCACACTTTTTATAGATGCGATGTTTTCCGCAGAAAGCTTCGATGGACGTCCTGTCTGCTTCTTAGTTCGAAGAGCATCAAACCCTTTTTCATCAGCAGTTTTCACCCACAATGTAATGGTGTTTTTGCTCTCACACACGAATTCGCTGAGAGCGGATGGGGTCATTCCACTGAGTACAAGATTGACCAGTTCAACTTTGTGCTGAAATTTTGCATCATCGGTAGAACTTACAATCAGTTTTCCTTCGGCTAATAATTGTTCCTTGTCGGTTTTGTATACACGTGCAGGCATTTTCCTCATCTCCTGCGTTGAGTATATAACACCGAAACGTAAAATTCAAGCACGATTATTTTTGTCGTTTACTATATGTATCGGTCGAAGTGGGAAAATAAATGTTCTTCGCATCCCCTGATGATTGCCGCTACGATATGCGGCTTATTGTCCTCTATTGGACGAGGGGCAGGGCCGGGCTAAAAATTTCCAAAAGAAATTTTTAGTTTTTACTTGACACAAGCAGAACTGGCGTTCATATGCAACCCGAATGACGCGGCGCTTCTTCGCGATAAGCAGGACGATTTCGCACGGGCGATTGCAAGAGGCGTGACGGACTATATTTCCGGCGGCATCATCCAGCCTCCTTCCGTGGCTCACGCCGCGCCTGAAATCAATCCTGCCAGCGGCATGCTTTCGGAGCATTTCGCACAAAATGAATTTGCTTGCCACTGCTGCGGGCAGGGCGGGGGAGATATGGACCCGCGCCTTATCGTGCTTCTGGAACAGCTCCGCTATAACATCGGCGGTTATCCTCTGCATATCAACAGCGCGTATCGCTGCCCCTCCCATAACGCAGAGGTCGGCGGCGTTCCGAACAGCCAGCACGTTCTCCATACGGCGGCGGATGTGGCAAGGCCTGATGAACTGTCCTTCGACGAATTCGCGTGGTATGTTGGTCAGTTGCCCTTTGACGGCATCGGGCTTTATCCGGGGGCTATGGGAGATTTCATCCATGTGGATACCAGGCACGGCGGCATTGGGTCGCATATTTACTGGTAAGATGGTCAGGGAACGGATGAGCTACATCGACCGGTGACAGACTGACTCTGTAATGGTATAATAAGGGCAGGCTTTTTCGAGCCTGTCCTTATTCATTGGACATTTACGGGAGTGTTGGGGCTTTTTGATAGGTTACTGGTAGGCTACAAAAATGGCTGAAAGGCTTGTGGTTGCTTAATGTTGATAGAGGTATTAGGTCAATGACATGGATGGTTAAGGTGAGGTTATGGGCGGAATTCTGAAAAAAGCAGGGCATTTTTTTCTGGGGTATCACGGCATCAATATTCACCAGCGCTTGATGCGGCTGGTGCTTTTTGCTATTCTTTCGTTCTTTGCCGCGATAGCCCTGTTTTTCATGGTGGGCGAAAATTTTTTTCGGCAGGATATCTCCCGCATAGACAGCGAATTTGCGAGGGCAAATTCCGAATACACAAAGGAAGTCATAGAAAAAACGAGCATGGCAACGCTGGCGAAGCTGGCAGTGGCAGACGCGTGGAGCATCAACCGCGAGCTGGACTTGATGCGTCATGACGCAGATGTCCTGGCCAACGCCATGACGTTGATCATGACACATCCGGAGAACTATCACCCCCATTCGGTGCGCGATCCCCACGAGGGGAAGGTCCCCCCCGGGGAGCCGTTCATCCTGTACAGCCCGGCGCTTCGCCATCAAGGCATTGGCGCCCTCCGGGACGAGGTGGCGTTGGCTGCGAATATCAAGGGAATTCTCTTTTCCACGGAAATGTCTCAGGGGGACAGCTACGCGGCATGCTATATCGGCTCCCAAAACGGTTTTTTGATTTGCAGCAGTGTTTTCCCCAGGGATGAATACAGCCCGATTTCCAATGATGCGGATTATGAGTATGATCCTCGGACTCGCCCTTGGTACATCAACGCTGCGACGTCCGGAAAGACCGTTTTTTCCGGCCCTTATTTGACCATTTTAACGAAAGAGCATACCGACGTGGAAGTCATCAGCTGCTCCACGCCCTACTATGATGAAAACGGGATTGCGGGCGTGGCCAGCGTCGATCTTGCCACGGACGGGATCCGGCGTTTCGTTTCCGAGGCTTCCGAAAGCGACGGGGAAATCCGCTTTGTGGCGGATGCCGGCGGCAACATCATCTTTTCTTCCGTAAAGGAAGGGACGCTTGACGGCACGCGGTATTATCTGGCATTTGCGCCGGTTCCTGCCGTGGATTGGAGCTATGGCATCATGGTCCTGGAGGAAAATATTTCGCCATCTCTTGCAGAAAGCCAGGAATTTTACCGCGCCATGGAGGAAAATTTCCGCGACAGTTTCCAGGATGCTTACAATTCGCTGCTGCAGGGCGCGATACTGGTCGCAGCGCTCCTCATTGTCCTGTTCTTCTTCCTGTCGAAAAGTCTTTCCGGCCGCTTTGTGCGCCCGATTCTTGCCCTTACCGACGGCGTACGGGAGATCGCGAAAGGGGACTTCGACAAGAAGCTGGACATCAAGACGGGAGACGAGATCGAGGAACTGGCGGACAGCTTCAATGCCATGACGGAGGAACTCAAGCAGTACATCCAAAACATGGCCCAAGTGGCTGCGGAAAAGGAACGCGCCCGCACGGAGCTGGAGGTGGCGGCGAGAATACAGTTGGATATGCTGCCCGACGGGCACGAGCCATTTCCGGAACGGAAAGAGTTCGATATCTATGCATCGATGGATCCGGCGCGGGACGTGGGCGGGGATTTCTACGATTTCTACCTGCCGGACGAAGGGCACCTCGTCATCACCATTGCCGATGTGTCCGGGAAGGGCGTGCCGGCGGCGCTCTTCATGGCGAAATCCCAGTCTGTCCTCAAGAACTGCGTCATGAAGGCAAAAGACAACGACCTGGCGCTTGCCTTGGCGGAGGCCAATCGGCAGCTTTGCCGCAACAATGAGGCAGCCATGTTCGTGACGGTGTTCTTGGGCATGCTGGACCTGGCCACGGGGCGTCTGGACTATGTAAACGGAGGGCACTGCCCGCCCCTTTTGGGGACGGTCGGTGGGTATGATTTCCTCCCCATGAAGAGGAGCATGGTGCTGGGACTGATGGACTTTTCCTACGAACAGCAGCATGTGATGCTTACCCCGGGGGACACACTCCTGCTCTATACGGACGGGGTCTCGGAAGCCATGGACGAGGCGGGCAGCTTGTTCAAGGAATCCCGCATCAAGGAGGAACTGAACGTCTTGCCGCCGGATCAGAAGGTAGAGGATATTTTGTCGAAGCTGCTGGAAAAAGTCCGTCAGCACGCCGGAGGCGCCGAGCAGTCCGATGATATCACCATGCTGGGGCTTCGATACAACGGGACAGAATAACAAGGACAGCATTTTTTGCAATATCAAAAGCATTTTTCAAGTTTTCGTATCGAATTTTGCCTGCTATACTGAAACCATCAAATCGGAACAGGGTTCTGAAAATGGAAATGGAGGCGCTGCGGCATGAAGATCGCAAGGCATTATATCATAGATGGTGTGGAAATCATGGTCTTGGACGGCAGAGATGATTTCATGCTGGGCAGCCGTGGAATGGCATTGCTGGCGCATCGCAAGCTGGGTGTCGGTGCAGACCGCATCCTGGTCTTCACGGGGACGGAGGAGCAGCCCTCCTTCATCGCTTATGATACGGATGGGTGTTTCAGCGAGGCCCGTCGCTCGGATTATGTGGTGTTGGCATGCTACCTGCGTGACTGCGGCATCTCCCCGAATGTGGCTGAGATGCTTCGGAACCTTGGCATGGACGTACTGGCGGCAGCACGGGCAGAGATTGAGAGCTTGGAAATCCATATCACGGAGTATTTCTGGAACAAGGCATTGGAGCAGGATGCACGAATGGAGACTGCAGCTTGCTGAGAAAGGATTGTCATATTGATCGGCTTGTGCGCGCTAAAATTTCATAGTAACTCCGTGCGAAACGATGTTTCGCACTACGCCCTTACATGAAAACTAAGCTCATCTGCGCCCTTACGGGCTTGATTCGCTAATTTTTCATAGTAAAGAATTCCCAATGGCAGGGAATTCTTTTTTTTTATCGAAGTATTCTGTTGTAGATGTTTTGTAGGAGGAATCGTCATGCAGACATATCGGATCGCGGTGATTGCGGGAGATGGCATTGGGCCTGAGGTCATTGATGAAGGGAAAAAGGTGCTTTCGGGCATTGCGGCGATGGAGGGAAGCTTCGCCGTGGAATACACGGACTTTCCCTGGGGGTGCGAATACTACCTGAAACATGGGAAGATGATGGATGAGGACGGCATGGACAAGCTGAAGGAATTCGATGCTATCTATCTCGGCGCCGTGGGCTACCCCGGGGTTCCCGACCATGTGTCCCTGAGCGGGTTGCTGCTGAAGATCCGCCGCGGTTTCGATGAGTATATCAATCTGCGCCCCGTGAAGCTTTTGCGCGGTGCGCCGTGCCCGTTGCAGGGCGTCCCTCGTGAGGATATCGATATGATCGTGGTGCGGGAGAACAGCGAGGGTGAGTATGCGAACGTCGGCGCAAGGCTTTATCCGGGCACCGAGCAGGAAGTGGCATTGCAGACCGGCGTGTTTTCCCGCAAGGGCTGTGAGCGCGTGATCCGCTATGCCTATGAGCTTGCGAAAAAAGAGGGGAAGACGCTCACCAGCGTGAGCAAGGGCAATGCGTTGGGCTATTCGATGGTCTTCTGGGATGAGATCTTTCGGGAAGTCGGGCAGGAATACCCTGAGGTCAGGACAAGCTCCCTGATGGTGGATGCGGCAAGCATGTTTTTCGTGAAGGAGCCGAAGCGGTTCCAGGTCGTTGTGACCAGCAATCTCTTCGGGGATATCCTGACGGATCTGGGGGCGGCTATCGCCGGCGGCATGGGGCTTGCGGCGGGCGCGAATCTCAATCCCGAAAGGAAGTACCCGTCGATGTTCGAGCCGATCCACGGAAGCGCGCCGGATATCGCGGGCAAAGGGCTTGCGAATCCGCTTGCCGCCATCTGGAGCGTGAGCCAGATGTTGGACTTCTTTGGGCGTGAGGACTGGGGAGCAAAGGTGCTGGCAGCCATCGAGACGCTTTTGACGGAGAAGAAGACGCTGACGCCGGATTTGGGCGGCACCGCGAAGACAAAGGAGATTGCGTCGGCAATCCTTGCGATTTTGAAACGATGAGGATGGAAATGCTATGAAGGTATTGATTACAGGCGGTGCAGGCTTTATCGGCTCGCACCTTGTGCGGAGGCTTTTGGCAAACGGAGATGAGCCTGTTTCCGTGGACAATCTCTCGACAGGGCTCAGAGAGAATCTGCCGGAGGAGGCACGTTTGATCGTCATGGACGTGCACGATGCGGAGTTCCTGCCGTTTTGCCGAAAGGAGCAGTTCGATGCGGCAGTGCATCTGGCAGGACAGACGATGGTGAATTCCTCCATCGATGATCCAATGAATGATGCAAAGGAAAATATTCTTGGCGGCATCCGGGTGCTGGAAGCTGCGAAATGCAGCGGCATGAAGCGGATTGTCTTCGCTTCGACGGCAGCCGCTTATGGGGATGTGGCGGAGGACGATCTTCCCGTGCGCGAGTCCCAGAAGCTCTGCCCCATGTCCTTCTACGGGCTCAGTAAGGTGACCATGGAGCATTATCTGAAGCTCTATCATGAGATCTGCGGTTTGGAGTATGTGATCCTGCGCTTTGCGAATGTGTTCGGCGAGCGCCAAGGCGATGGCGGCGAGGGTGGGGTCATCAGCATTTTCACGAAACGCATTGCAGAGGGAAAGGATATCACGATTTACGGGGACGGCGAGCAGACAAGGGATTTCGTCTATGCGGGCGATATCGCGAGCGGCATAGATGCGGCGCTTCATACCAAAAACACGAATGCGGTCTACAATCTGAGCACCCGCACGGAGACCAGCATCCGCCAACTGGTGACACATCTTTCCCATATCGCGGGGCGCAGGATCGTGCCCAATTATGCGGCGCCTCGCCAAGGCGATATCTATCGCTCCATGCTGGATAACCTGCGAGCCTTCCGCGGGCTGGGCTGGAAGCCGGAAACAGGCTTGGAGGAAGCGCTTCGCAGGACATACGAGCATTTCACGAAATAGTTTCATGCCATGGAAAACGGAGCCGTTTCTTACAGCTCCGTTTTCCATGGGTTATTGCATCAATGGCCGCAGGAAGCCAGAGATTTTTTGGTAGTAGAGGTCGGGATATTTCTGGCATGCGACGGCATGCCCGGCATTTGGGACGGAAAAGTAGTCCTTTCTCGATGCGCTGCAGTTCTCGTAGAGTTCCCAGCACATAGTAGGGGGCACCAAGGTGTCGGCATCACCGTGAATGAAGAGCATGGGGACGCGAGCTTCCTTGACCGCATCCAGAGGACTTGCTTCCCGCAGGGAGAAGCCTGCGCGTTTTTTGCAGGCAAAATCCACGAACGCCATGATGGGGAATGCGGGCAGGCCGAAGGCTGCTTCCAGTTGATGCGCGAGAATGGTATAGGCGCTGCTGTAGCCGCAGTCCTCGATGGCGGCCTTCATCGTGGGAGGGAGGCCACGGGATGCGGCGGCAATCATCACGGAAGCGGCTCCCATGGAGACGCCGTGCATGACGATCTGCGCGTCGGGATGCAGCTCCGTGATGCGCCATGCCCAGTCCACGATGTCCTGGCTCTCCCGGTAGCCCATGGTGACGTAGGAGCCTTCGCTTTTGCCGGAGGCACGGAGGTCGGGGGTCAGCACATGATATCCCATTTGGAGATAGGTTCCTGCGATGAACCAGGAATTCTGCTGTGTGCAGCCATAACCATGCAGGATCATGACCCAGCGGCTGCTTTCCTCGTCGGGCCAGAAATGGGTGGCGTTCAGGAAAAGCCCGTCCGTGGATCTTAGGTGCCATTCTTCCGAGGGAGCATCCGGCGGGTTGAACTGGCGCTTATCGGGCGGCATGAGCAGCGCATAGGCGTGAGGAGGCCCCTGCGGATCGCCGAAACTTCCGCGCTCCAGCGCGAAGCCGACGAGGTAGTCTCCTGCCAGATAGCCCGCGGTGCACAGAATGGCGCAGCTTACCAGCACAGCCGTCAGAAAAAAAGTAAACAGGATTTTTTTCAATCAAATCGCCTCGAATGTCAATCTCATATAAAATAAACATATTATAGTTGATTTTGATACAGAACGCAAATTGCGCCTTCCTCTGTGATTGCGCTTATCAAACCAATGGATTGTTACGATACATAGGATAGAATCATACAGAAAGGGACATTCGGCATGATATACCGTCTGGAGAAGAACGCGTTTCGTGTGGAAGAATACGCGAAGAAAAACAATCTCTTCCTGTTTCCATATCATCCGGAAAGCGGATCCCGTCCTGTCCTCATATCCTGCAAGCTTGGCTTTTTAATGGTGGAGCGGAGAAGGATCAGAAGCATTCTGCAGACAGGAAATACCAAGCGTGTCGTTTTTCGTGAGATGGAGGATCCCATACAAACGGAATCCGACCAGGAAAATTTCTCCGAGCGCATTCCGGATGCAATCGAGTATTGGAACCATGAAATCTATACGCATCTCGGTTCGGTGGAAGCGGAACCAGTCACGAGGATCATATCTTCCGTGGCAGGCGGTCTTGGCTTCGCGACGCTCATCGGAGCAGCCGCCTTTTTGGTGTGCAGCCTTGCAGAGTGGAACCCCCTTGCGGCGCTTCCCATCGGTGGGGCGGTCTTTCCCTTCAGTTCCCTCGTGGTGTACGGAGAGCTTTACACGAAGCTGTCGAAGCAGCACCGAAAGCTCTGGCGGACGGCATATCAGAACAGCCTTGAGCCGCATCATGGCTTCAATGAGAAATTTTTCCGCTACTGCATGGAAAAGGAATCTCTTGAAATATACCGGCTCAGTGATTGGAAGGCGGAAAAGGAGCGGCAGCGCAGCGAAAAAATCGATGAGGATGCGATCGAGAGCAAAAAGTTCTCAGACACAGCCAAAAATCTGAATGAGAAATATCTGAAAAGGAACAAAAAACGAGCAGGGAAAAAGGATCCTCTTGCTGAGCTGGAGGAAAATTTTCTGCAGGAATATCAGACGCTGGAGCAAGGCGCCGCGCCGCCTGTGTCCCAGGCAGAAATGCCGGGACAAATGGCGGGAGATGAAGGCGGCGGATTGGAGCACGGCATGTCGTCTCCCGAAGAAGCGGCTCGCAGCAATGCGGCAGAGGATGCGGAACAGCAGCGCCGTGCTGCCGAAGAACGGCGGGAAAAGGCAAGAACTGCCATCAAAAAGAAGGTCAAAGAGGATTATAAGTCCATCAACCGCTCCAAGAATACGCTGACCAAATACCTGTGGTATACGGATCCGCTCATCAAAAGCGTGGAGCATCTGCAGAGCATTGCCCAGAACATCATATCCTATATGGAGCAGGATCGCGGAAAAATCGATGGCGCCGTGAAATTCGTTTCGGTTTATCAGGCGTGGACGAATCAATTCCTGAAGGATCTGGTCCATGTGTTCTCCTCAGGGATCAGCCATGGCGAAAAGAAGGATGCGAAGCACAAGACCATGGACTATCTGGAGAAATCGGCTGCGGCCTATCAGCAGGAATTCGAGAATATTTCAGGGAAGGGCAAAAAAAAGAACAAGAAAAACAAGAGGTGAGGAAAGATGCGGGAGATATTCAGGTACAAAGGCAAGCATATCCTGTACAATACAGGGGAAGTGGAGGAAACGCCGCCTGAGCCGGAGACTGCGCCGGCAAAGGAGGAAGCGCTTTCTGAGGAGCAGATGAAGGTGGTTCTGGGTTCCATGAGCGACAACCGCATTACGGACAGTGTCAAGGATCTGGTGGAACAGGCAGCCGAGAAGGAAGAGGCGGCCGGCAGCCAGCTCACAGAGGAGCAGATGAAGGTAGTCATGGGCTCCATGAGCGACAACCGCATCACGGACAGCGTCAAGGAATTGGTGGACAATATGTGACAGGGAAACGCCCTAACCTGCATCGTCCCGGTGATGGGGGAAGGTGCGTTGACAATCTGTGGGATACATGGTAGTATAGCCGTTGGAAAATCGGGATATTTGTCTGACGGAAGGGAAGAGATGTATTTTCATGGAAGCTTTGTGTATCGGCATTGGAATTTGCGGCTTGATGTATCTGGCCTATCGCGGGTGGTCCATCATATTGATTGCGCCCTTTTTTGCGATGGCGGCTGCACTGGCCAGTGAGTTCAACATCCTTCCTGTCTATACAGAGCTTTATATGACACGGCTGGCGGAGTACCTGAAGACCTATTATCCTGTTTTCCTGTTCGGCGCGATTTTCGCGCGGCTGATGGAAAAAGGGGGGCTTGCGTCCTCCGTCGCCGGCAAGATCGTGGAGGTGCTGGGAGAGAAGCGCGCGGTGCTGGCGGTGCTGCTGGGCTGTGCGGCACTGACCTATGGCGGCCTCAGCGTCTTTGTCGTGGCATTTGTCATGTATCCCTTTGGCGCCGTGGTGTTCAGAAAAGCGGACATCCCGAAGCGGCTCTTGCCTGCGGCGCTCTGGGTCGGCATTTTTTCCTTCGCGATGGTGGCGCTCCCTGGAACGCCGCAGATCCAGAATATCATCCCGTCGGCCTATTTCGGGACTTCGACCTGGGCGGCGCCCGGAATCGGGCTTTTTGCGAGCATCCTCTTTCTTGCCATCGGGTGGGGATGGGTGACCTATCGCGCGAAGAAGCTCATGGCGGCGGGCGAGGGGTACGGTGCACATACGGAGCAGCAGAAGAAGCGCCGCACGTCGAGGCTCAATCCGGCTTGGCAGTGGTCGCTGGTACCTTTGGTCATGGTGATTGTAATCAATGTGATTTTGAGCAACCCGTTCCACTGGGATTGGGGCTTCCACTGGGATGAGAAAAGTCTGGAGGCGTTCCTGCCGTTCCACTTGGCCTTGATTGCCGCGCACGTGGGAAAGGTGCAGGCAATCTGGTCCATCAGCGTGGCATTGGTCATCAGCAGCATTGCGGCGGCGTGGATCGGACGCAGGAAATTCCTCGTTGCGGACGGGTTCCTTCCGCAGATCAACTATGCGGCGATTTCTTCCACCG
>CALGGN010000081.1 GCA_937915915.1 uncultured Selenomonas sp.
TGTTGCCAACGGCAGATTTTGAGTCTGCTGCGTCTGCCAATTCCGCCACTTCGGCTTGTTACGTGCCCGCCTGACAGCCAACGAAACGGACTGCCCTGCGACGTGTATTAGGATAGCACAAGGAGCGACTGTCTGTCAAGGCTTTTTGCTACGAAATCTTAGCGAGTGCAAGCCGTAGGCGAAGCAGTTCCTTAGATTTCGTGTAAGGGCGTGTGGACACCGAAGGTGTCCGGTAAGCTTTTGCCCGTCTCACCCATCCTCATACTCGATCCTGTTCTCCAAGCACCAGTCCTTTGCGGCTTCCATGAAGTGCGCTTGCAGGAATGCATTCCATTTCGCCAGAAGCAGCAGCCGTTTCACCTGCTGCCGAAAGTTCCATGCTGCGCGCGGGGCAAAGAGGATTTTTTGCAGGCGCCCGCGAATTTCCTCGTTCGGCTGCAACGCCGCAAAGCGCTCCATCGCCCTGCGTTCTTCCTCATCCCTCAGATTCGGGATGGGCACATAGTGCTCCCAGTCCTCCTCGATGGAAAAGACGTGCTCCAGCGCTTCCTCTTCCCCCATATCGGCAGCGAGCATCACAACCCTGCCCTGTCCGATATCCACATAGCTTTGGGAAGCATCGGACTTCAGCATCGCCTGTGCCAGCTCGGACAGCTTGACTTTCATCCTGCCACCTCCATGCCGAGCGCATAGGTGCGGATGGCCTTCGCAACACCGGAATGGTCGCAGTCGGGAGCCACATGCGCCGCGATTTCCTTTAGCTGCGGGATGGCATTCCCCATCGCGACACTGTTCGTCGGGAACGCCTCGAACATGGAAAGGTCATTGAGCCCATCCCCGATGACCATGACCTCATCCTCCCGGATGCCTTCCCTTGCAATCAACCGCTTCAGGATATTGCCCTTGGAAGCATCCCCCGCATTGATTTCCAGATTCAGTCGGAAACTGGAGGAAATCGCGATGCCCGGAACCCCGTCCAGCAGTCCGCGCATCTTGTCGATCTCCTGCTCCGACCTGCCAAAGCTGATGAATTTCGCGATTTTCGTGCCGCTTTGCAGGAACGCGTCAAAATCGCGGATATATCGCATCTTCCGAAAATGCTGGTTGTTCAACGCAAACAAAACGTCCCGCAAAAGGCCGCGGCTGGGGTAAAACGTCTTTCCCCTCCGCATCATGCCCCGGAACGTTTTCCAGCGGGACTGGGTAGTATAGCATCCGTCATTTCCATAAATCTCTGCCGAAATCTCCGGCATCCCGGCGAGCACAGACTGCACCTCGCGCGCCTTGCCTGCGGAAAAATAGCACCCCTCCAGGCAGTTCCCCCTTGCATCGTAATACTCCGCGCCATTCATGGAGAGACACTCGCAGGAAAGGCCGTAGCGCTCCAGCAGGATGCGGATATCCGCATACATGCGCCCGCTCGCAATGGCAAAGCGGATGTCCCTCTGCTGCGCCATGGCAACGGCCTCGCAATTCTCCCTGCTGATTTCCCGCGCATGGCTGAGCAGGGTGCCATCCACATCCGACACAATGAGCTTGATCAAATTTATCACGTCCTCCAAGAGCCATACCGCACGAAGTTTACTTCGTCGTATTCTTCACATTGCCCATGATATCATCGTAGCTCATGGAACGGGTATGCTTCGTATGGCTCCACTCATGCTCATTGCGGTGAATGAAGCCCAGGAAGATGATCGGGATCCAGGTATAGATGAACAGCGGATAGAGCAGCATGTAGAACCACGCCTTCCACTTCGCGCGGATCTTGAAGAGGATGATCATGGGCAAAATGTACTGCCCCAGCATGATCGCCGTCATGAGCTGCGACGGCATGAAATTGTAGATATTGGTATAAAAAGGCGGGAATGCCAGCTGCACATAGCTGATGACGACGAAGAACGTAGAAACCATCAGGAAATGCGGCTGCAGCAAATAGATGCAGCCGTCCCAGATGCGGATATCACGCCGCCTGAAGCCCTCCACCAGCATCTTTGGGATGAAGCGATGCGCCACATCGAACTGCCCCTGCGCCCAGCGTTTTCTCTGATTCCAAGACTGCACAAACGTCAACGGTTTCTCATCGTAGACAATCGCGTCATGCGCCCAAGTCGTCTTGATGCCTTCCGCAAGGGACTTCATCGTGAACTCCATATCCTCCGTCAGGCAGGTCGCACGCCATCCGTGCTTTTCCAGCACATCCGTGGTGATGCACATGCCGGTGCCGCCCAATACCGCCGAAAGCCCGATATTGGTCTTTGCCAGATGGGAAATATGGTCAATGACCCAGAAGGCAATCGCAAATGTGCCTGCCACCCAGGTATCATATGGATTCTTGGCATCCAGATAACCCTGGATGATTTTATCGCCCTTGCAGAGCCGATTGTTCATCTCCATGAGAAACTTCGGATGCACCAGGTTGTCCGCATCGAAAATGACCACCGCGTCATATTTCTTCTCCATCTGGAACAGCTTCTCGAACATCCATTCCAACGCGAAGCCCTTGCTCTTCTTCGTAGGATGCGTGCGCTCGCACACAATGGCGCCTGCATCCTTTGCGATTTCTGCCGTACGGTCCGCGCAATTGTCCGCGATTACATAGATATCATAAAGCTCTTTTGGATACTCCAATTGCTGCAGATTGTCCACCAATTGCCCGATGACCGCTTCCTCGTTGTGCGCCGCCACGATCACCGCAAAATTTTTCTCCGGCGTCAGGATCTTGTCTTCCTTCCTGCGCCACATGCCGCAGAAACCGATCACAAAGAAATAAATCGTAAACAGAAAAATCAATATCTGCATCGGTACCATGATGATATCAAAAGGATAATTCATGCGTTCTTACTCCTTGCAAATTTACGCCTTGCAAATCATTCATTCCGCGATATCAGCGCGAACAGGGAATTCACGATGCCAAACAGGGCATAGGTCGAGAATACGGCTACCAGCAGCGCCTGCCAGAGCGCCTCCCTGCCGAAGAACAGAATCCCCAGAAACATCAAGGCTGCAAACGCTTTGGAAATCCCGTACAGCTTCTCGCCCTTGCCCTTGAAATCCGGGTAATGCACATGGCTCACCATCAAATAAGCCACAATCGCCATGGCTGCCGGATAGACCAGCCCGTATTCCTCGGGCCGGATGCCGAGCGCCGTAAAGAGCAATGTGGTCGTCGCTACGATGCAGCCTCCTGCAGGGATCGCAAGCCCCATGAAATAGCCATGCACCACATCCGTATTCACATTGAAGCGTGCCAGCCTCCACATGCCGCAGAGCGCAAAAAAAATCGCGACTGCCCAGCCCATATAGCCATAGGAATCCAGGCAGAATACATAGGCAAGGAATGCAGGCGCAATGCCGAAGGAACCCAGATCGCAGAGCGAATCCATCTCTTTCCCCAGCTCGCTGGTCACGCCGAAATACCGCGCCGTGCGTCCGTCCAATCCGTCCGCCACAAGCGCGATGAGAATGAACACCGCGCCCCAGAAAAGATCCCCATGCAAAGTCGACAGGATGGAGCACATGCCAAACAACAGGTTCGATGAGGTACATGCATTCGGAATCAAACGTCTATACATCTTCTACCGTATCCTCCCAATGATGGTCTCGCCGCCAACGACCTTCTGTCCCTTCTCCACCATGATTTCCACACTCTGCGGCATGACGATCTCCGTACAGGAACCGAAACGGATCAGCCCATAGAGCTCTCCTTTTTCCAAGTTGTCATCCAGCGTCACCCAGGAGACAATGCGGCGCGCAAGGATTCCCGCGATCTGCGTGACCGTCACGCGAAGCCTGTCGTTCTCAATGCCGATGAGATGCCGCTCATTCTCAAAGCCCACGCTGTCCTTGTAAGCGGGCCGAAAACGACCGCACACGTACTTCTGTATCTTGATTTCCCCCGCAATCGGGCTGCGGTTCACATGCACATCGAACACCGAAAGAAAGATGATGACTTTATTGCACGGTTCCTTCACAAAATCATCCATCTCCACAGGCACAATATCCTGCACCGTCCCATCCGCGGGAGAGACCACCAAGGACTCATCCTCCGGTATCGTGCGATCCGGATTCCGAAAGAAATAGGCAAAGTACAGCGCCAACACCACAAAGGGTATCGCCGCATAGGGATGCACGGCCATACCCAGCAGCGCCGCCAACGCCAGCGCCGACAGCGCCAGGTCCAGGATTCGCTTGAATCGGATGTACATACATCAACCTCCAGTATAATTATAGCACATAAGGCCCGGAGGTTCAATGTGGAATTGCATTTCCGCCGCCAATCCCGTATAATGAAGCTACCAAACCAAACGGAGACATGCCCATGACATCTGCAATCCAAAACCACCGCGTGCGCTGGATCGAGCGCGCGCAGGTGCTCTCGATGCTGCTGGTGGTGCTGCACCACAGCGTTCCCCACGGCTACGACGGCCCGGAATGGCTCTCGAGCCTTCTGACCGCCGTGCAGTACCCGGCGCTGGTGGGCTTCTTTTTCACCAGCGGGCTGTTGGCGACGGGCTGGAAGAAAGCGGGCTGGGCCGCGTACATGAAAAAGCGCTGCCTGCGCCTGCTGCCGCCCTATATCTGCGTGAACCTGCTGATGCTGCCGCCCCGCTACGCGGCGGCGCGGATGATGGGCGTGGAAGTGCACCTGACGGCGGGCTGGGTGCTGACATCGTTTTTGAATCCCCACGGCCAGGGCATCGCGCCTCACCTGTGGTTTCTCCTGACGCTGCTCATCATGAACGCGCTGCTGCCGGCCATCGAGCTGTCGGTGAACCGAAGCCGCGGTACGCGGGCCGCCACCCTCGCCCTGTTGCTGTTTGCCTCGGCGCTGCCGGTAAAGCTGCCGACCCTCCTGTGCCTGAACGAGCTCAAGCTGTACCTGGCCTGGTATACCCTCGGCTACGCCTGGGCAGCGACGCGGGGCAAGGTATGCCCGCTGAAGGGGAGCGCCGGCCTGACGGCGGGCGCCGCGGGCCTCGTCCTGTTCGCCGCCACGCTGCCCTCGGGGGACGCCCAGCTGCGTATGCTGATGCTGTCGAGGTCGAACACCTCGTTCTGGAGTAT
>CALGGN010000082.1 GCA_937915915.1 uncultured Selenomonas sp.
CAGCTGCCATGCGGCGGAGAGTCCCGCCACGCCGCCGCCGATGATGCCGACCGTTTTGCCTGTCCTGACCTTTGGCGGCTCTACCTGCACAAACGCAGAACGATAGCCGAGATCGCCGATCTGGATCGGCTCGTCAATGGTACCGCGGGTGCAGCCGTCCATACAGGGATTCGGGCAGACCGAACCGCAGACCGAGCCGGGGAAGGGGGTATATTCCAGCTCCAACTGCAGCGCCTCGTCCAGCTTCCCCAGGCGGATGAGATCATAGCGCCGCTGCGTCGGGATGCCCGTCGGACAGTTGAATTCGCAGGGAGCCGCAAACTTCGCGTTGTCCCAGCTTGGCACACGCAAGCGGTAAAGCCCGTGGCTGATGGTATTGTGCACCTCGAAATCGTCCTTCGCCACATCGGAGAAGATGCCGCCCTTCACCCATTCGCGCAGACGGAAGTCCTTGAGATTGGGCGCTGCCTTCGGCTGCTTTTCCTCAAAGGCCAAGGGGCGCAGTTTTTTCCACTGGCCCCAGTCCGAAAGCTCCTGCCGCAGTTCCTCCCTGCCGATGTGAGAGAGGAAATCATCCATGCCCCCGTCGAGGAAGGCGATATCCTCATCGTCCAAATCCGTGCAGCGGATATCGGCAGGATAGCCGGAAACAGGGCCCCGCACATAGACTGTTCCGCCCACCATGCCCACGCAGGCACGCTCGCCCAGCACGGAAGAAAACGCTTCCGAGTCGCAGCCGCAAACCACGGCACGGCCGCCGCCCATGAACTCAAAGGAGAAACTGCCGGTATTCTTGAGAATCCAAAGCTCCGGCTCCTCATAGAGCGGATCGTGCTTCATCAAGGAGCCGCTGCGCGTCCCGGCGCGGCCTCCGATGAAGATTTTGCCGCCGGAGGAGCAGTGGCCCGCCGTGTCGCCCGCATCGCCGCGCACGGTGATGATGCCGCCGGAGTTCAGCCAGCCCACATCCGCCGAAGCGGACTCGTCCACCACGATTTCCGTTCCCGGCAGGCACATGGAGCCCACGCGCTGCCCCGCATTCGTCACATGGAAATGCAGCGTCTTTCCTTCCGGATGCCAGAGCGGACCGCCAATATCATGCTGACCGGATGCCGCGATCTCAAACTCCGTTTCTCCGCCCTTCACCGCCTCGCCGATGGCAAGCAGGAGTTCCTGCGTGGACATGCGCTCATGTCCCTTCATGGTATCGATCTTAAACATTCCATTCACCTCTTTGCCCGTGTTTCATCAGCACACATACTGGATGCCCAGCTTGTCTGCGATCGCCTTGTCCGTGGAAACCAGCGCGTCACTGCGGCCGACCGGGAGCGAGCTGTTGCCGATCGGCGCCATGAGCTTTTTCAGTTCCGCGTCGAAAGCCAGTACATAGTCCACGATTTTCTGCGCGCCGCGATCCACATCCAGCCGTTTCACGAGGCGCGGGTTCTGGGTGCAGATGCCGGTGGGGCACTTGCCCGTATTGCAGGAGTTGCAGCGTCCCTGCTCATTCCCGACGCAGCCCAGAAGCTGGATCAGCACCTTGCCCGCAAACACGCCGTTTGCGCCGAGGCAGATCATCTTGAACGCATCCGCCGCGGCATTGCCTGTCATGCCGACACCGCCGCCGCCGTAGAGCGGGATCTGCCCCTGCAGGCCCTGATTGACGGCAGCCAGATAGCAGTCACGGATCTTCGATACCACGGGATGGCCCGTGTGGTCGAGAGATACCTCGTTGGCTGCGCCGGTTCCGCCCTGGATGCCGTCGATGAAGAATCCGCCGCAGATTTTATAGGGATCGCGCAGCAAATTGTTGTAGACGGACACCGAGGTGGAGGATGCCGCGCATTTGATGGCGACCGGCACGCGGAAGCCAAAGGCAGCGTTCATGGAAAGATGCATTTTCTGCACGGATTCCTCGATGGAATAAAGGCCCTGATGATTCGGCGGCGAAGAGAGGGTTGCCTTGGGCACGCCGCGGATGGCCTGGATATGTTCCGCCACCTTTGCGCTCATCAAAAGCCCCCCGTCGCCGGGCTTCGCCCCCTGTCCGATCTTGATCAGAACGCCTGCGGGATCCGTCACCATGTAGGGCATGGCCTTGATGATGCGGTTCCAGCCAAAATGGCCGGAGGCAATCTGGATGATGAAGTATTTGAGATAGTCGGATTTCAAAAGATTCACCGGCATGCCGCCCTCGCCGGAGCTCATGCGGATGGGAATGCCGCATTTCTCGTTGAGATAGCCCACGGCAAGCGCCACGGTCTCCCATGCGCGGGTGGAAAGGGCGCCGATGGACATGTCCGAGAAAATCAAGGGGTAGATCCAGTGTACAGGAGGCGTATGGCCTGCGGGTACAAGTTTGCCGTCCTTTACCTCGAAGGGCAGCTCCTTGGAGCCCAGCACACGCCCGAAGGGAGAACGGATGTCAAACGTATGGCGCGCCGAATCCAGCGAAGGGTCCGTCATCTGCGAGATGCGCCCCACGATGATCTTGTCAAAGGTGCGCTGGGCGTTGAGGTTCGTGCGCCCGCCGCGCTTGATGGGGCCGTTATCCTTCGAGAGCAGGGTCTTGCGGGTATCTGCATTGCGCACCGGACGGATGGCATTATTCGGACAAATCTTTTCACACATGCCGCAGCCACGGCAGAAATCCGTGAGGCTGGCCACCTGCTTGATGATTGGTCTTGCGATATGCGTATGTTTCGGTTCCGGCTGACTGCCTTCCGATACCGTCAGCGACTGTTTCTGCACCTCTACCTTGATGGCCTTGAAGGAACAACCAGCCACGCAGCTGCCGCACATGGTACAGCGCTCTGCGTGATATTCAATTTTCCACGGCAAGTC
>CALGGN010000083.1 GCA_937915915.1 uncultured Selenomonas sp.
CAGCCGCATTCTCCTCCGGCCCGTCGCCCATGATGTAGTACCCGTCCGCCTCAATGACGCGAATCTCCGCAAAGGCCGCCATGGGATCAGCCACGCCCCAAATTACCGTGAAAGCCGCCCCCAGCCCTAAGGCTGCCAGCGGGGCCTGATGTATGATCTGCATATTCTCACCTTCCCAAAAATATCAAAATAATCCTGCTTCTCCCATTCGTCAGCCCTCCTCAAAAAACCTTTTGCCAGCAGAGATGAGAAGGTTATTTGTCAATGACAATTTTGGCATTTTCCTGCCATTCCAATGACAATCAGCCGCACAAATGTACTGCAAGCAAGAGGCATCTATGCTATACTATGGTAAAGGAAATCTTTTGGTGATGGGGAGGGACAAGGACATGGGAATCTATCTGAATCCTGGGGACGAGCTTTTCCAGGAAGCCATACGTTCCGAAATATATGTGGATAAGACAGGACTTCTGAATTACACCAACAAAGTATTGCGCACCAGCAGGAAATACCTCTGCGTGAGCCGTCCCCGCCGCTTCGGCAAATCTATGGCGGCCAACATGGTGGCCGCTTACTACGACCGCACAGCGGATGCAATGCACACGTTTGCAGGAAAGGAAATCGTGCAGTCGCCCGATTTTGAGACATACTGCAACAAATATGATGTTATCCAACTCAACATCCAGGACTTCCTAAGTCGTTCCTCTGGTGCAGATGGTCTTCTGAAATTGCTGAAAAAAAGTTTGCTGCGCGACTTGCTTAAAACCTATCCAAACGAAGACTATCTGGATGCAACTGACTTAGTGGAAACGATGGCAGAGATCTATGATGCAACCAAACGCCCCTTTGTCATTGTCATTGACGAATGGGACTGCATCTTCCGCGAGTACCGCGACAACAAAGACTGGCAGCGTCTGTATCTTGATTTTCTCAGAGGATGGCTCAAAGACAAATCCTACGTTGCCCTGGTTTATATGACAGGCATCCTGCCCGTCAAAAAGTATGGGACCCACTCTGCTCTCAATATGTTTTGGGAATTTTCCATGGAAGACCCTTTGGAATTGGCTCCTTATGTAGGCTTCACAAACAGCGAAGTAAAAACCCTTTGCCAGAAATACGCCCGAAACTTCGAGGAGTGCCAACGTTGGTATGACGGCTACTCTTTCCAAGAAGTGGGCGAAGTCTACAATCCTCATTCTGTAGTAAGAGCAGTCAGTTCCGGCAGGTTTGACACTTATTGGAATCAGACAGAAACTTACGAAGCGCTTAAAATCTACATTACCATGAACTTCGACGGGTTGCGGGACTCCATCATAAAGCTTCTGGCAGGGGAACGGCAGACCATCAACACCAAGACCTTCAGCAACGACATGACCACCTTCGGCTCAGCAGATGATGTGCTGACCTTGCTGGTTCACCTGGGGTATCTGGGCTATGACAGCACTTCAAGGGAAGTTTTCATACCCAATCAGGAAATTGCTATAGAATACTACAACGCCATCACCAACACAGATTGGGATATAGCAAGGCGCTTGAAAACTACACCGGCAGGATTCTTGCCGTAGGGGTCAACTACGACAAGGAAACCCGCCAGCATGAATGTCTGATAGAAGAATACGAGATTACCGATAATTGACCGTGAAAGCTGCCCCCACCTCGCGAACTGGTTCAACTTCTGCGCTTTCTTTGATGTTCAGCCGCCGCTGCCCCCATGGGAGCGGCGGCCTGCTTCTTCCAATCTTGCCGGGTGCTGTTTTTACGGGACGGCGTTCATGGCATCCTGCATCATCCCATGGACGTTGGCCAACGCCCCTCCGGCAGCATCGCCACCGTCGAGCCCTTCTATCCTGGTAGGCACATTGGCCATATCGGCATTCGCTCCTTGCAGCGCCCCCATGGCTTCCTGGTACTGTTGATCAAGCCCGTTCAAAGTCGCTTGAATGGCCGAGGTATCCATTTGGCAGCTCTGACCGTCCAGGACAAAGGGCACATTGAAGCCGCCTGTCGTCAGATTGCCGTGGCCGGTTTTGGTGTCGTAGCTGGTGACCTCCGTGCCCTGGCCGTCGATGGTGATGGCCGGG
>CALGGN010000084.1 GCA_937915915.1 uncultured Selenomonas sp.
CTTGTGGTTGCCCTGACCCTGGAGCTATCAATAGTGGAACGGGGCTGAGAGAATGTGATGTAGCAAAGAATATCGCCGACCTTGTAGAGAAGCATCTCACCAAGGCCGGCGTTTCTGTATCCGGCAATTTGCAGTCGGATGATTTGTATGAGGTGGTCTGTGCCTCGAACAACATTGACGCAGATGTGTTTGTATCAATTCATTGCAATGCTTTTAACGGCGTAGCCAATGGGACGGAGGTTTGGCACTACCACACTAGCAAATACGGCAAACAACTGGCTGAGTGCATTCAGCGTCAGATTGTGGATGCGCTGGGGACGGAAGACCGTGGCGTTAAGGGTGCAGAGCCAGGAAGAAACGGTCTGTATGTACTCTCGAATACGGATGCCGTAGCGGTATTGGTGGAGACGGCTTTTATCGACAATGCCGAGGATGAAGTTCTGCTCCGTACAAAGCAGAACGAGTTCGCCCGTGCTATTGCCAGGGGCATCACGGATTTTGAGCAGGAGACATTGAATCAATGACAGAACAGAAAAAACTTACATTGGGCAGTCTCTTTGATGGCAGTGGAGGTTTTCCATTGGGAGCAATCCTGGCTGGCATCGAACCAAGGTGGGCGAGTGAAGTGGAGCCTTTCCCAATCAGGGTGACCACCAAGCGGCTGCCCATGGTCAGGCATTATGGAGACATCAATCAGATACACGGTGGCAAGGTCGAGCCGGTGGACATCATCACCTTTGGCTCTCCTTGCACCGATATGAGCATTGCCGGCAAGAGGGCAGGACTGGACGGAAAGCAGTCCTGCCTTTTCTATGAAGCGGTGCGTGTAATCAAAGAAATGAGGGAGGCTACAAATGGCAGATATCCAAGATTCATTGTGTGGGAGAACGTCACCGGGGCTTTCTCCAGCAGTAAGGGACGGGACTTCCAATCCGTCCTCACGGAAATCGTACGCATCAAAGAATCACAGGCTCCCCCGGTGCCTATGCCTGAAAAAGCTGGCTGGCCTTATGCCGACATTCTCATGGGAGATGGATGGAGCATTGCGTACCGTGTTATGGACGCGCAAGGTTGGGGAGTTCCACAAAGGCGGCGCAGAATCTACCTTGTCGCAGATTTTGCAGGCGGTTGTGCATCCAAAATATTATTTGACACCGAGAGCCTGCTCGGGGATTCTGCATCGTGCTTTAGCTCGTGGCAAGGCTTTGCCGGAAAACTTGCGTATAGCTTTGGAACGGCAGGCAAAGGGGTAAGCGCAGGATTTTGTACGGAGCATTCAGCCAAGAGCCGCAGCATTGGCTACGAGGAGGAAAAGTCACCGACACTTCGGGCTGGAGTGGTTCCTGCCGCCATAACTACTCAACAGGCACAAGTTTATGAAAACCATAGCATGGATTCCAGATACACGGGGCCGCTGGAGGTTGCCCCAACGGTAGCCAGCACCTATGGCACAGGCGGCAACAATCAGCCGCTCGTTACAAAGTTCTGGGATGGCAGTGAGGTGGCAGGAACAATTACCGCCAGCAATGCTGCAGGACAGCAGCGGATGCCGGATAAAGATAATTTCAATGCCGTGGTCAGTACCATAGATATACGGTTGACCTCTGAAGGGACGAAGAACGCCCGCCACAACATTTACGAAACCAATATATCCCGTTGCATAGACACCTCCGGTAACACCCCGGATGCCAATCAGGGCGGCCTAGCTATCGTTCAGCAGGATGCAGCCTATGCCATGACAACAGGCTGCTACACGCAGGTGGAAAAAGAAAAATCTCCCACGCTGATGTCCAGGGACTACAAAGACCCAACGGCGGTCAAGCAGGGCTACATCGTCCGCAGGCTTACACCGCTGGAATGTTGCCGACTCCAAGGTTTCCCAGACTGGTGGTGCAGTGACCTTGGCACGGAAAATCCCACAGAGGAAGAAATGCAGTTCTGGAGGGAGGTTTTTGAAACTCATCGTAAGGTGATGGGAACTGCCAAGAAAACTAAGACCGACAAACAAATCCGCAAATGGCTGGCCAATCCCCATACGGATAGTGCCGAGTACAAGATGTGGGGGAATGGTGTCGCGGAACCGTGCGTATATTATGTGATGCTGGGCATTGCACATTTTGCCAAGGAAATCTGATTGTATACAACACAAATTCCTTGCTATTTCTTACGTTTTACGGGAATATGTGACTACCAAAAGATAAGGTTGACATAAAGGAGGTCACGAAAATGGAAGTACGGTACAACGTGAGCGGCGACCGCCGCAAGGAAATGGTGAAGGTAGTCAGCGAGGCATTGGAAGGCTGGGAAATCAAGTATCTTGGAGCACCAAGTTTTTCTTACCAGGTTGGGGACTTCGAGATTACGAAGGAAGGCACCCTGATTTTTGCCGACCGTACGGACACCGAGATGGTGGAACAGGTCTTGGAATCCTTGGCAAAGGCAGGCTTTGAATGCGAAGCCCATGAGGATTTGCCGGAAGAAAAGCAGCCGACCGAAGAGCAGGAGCCTGTGGCAGACAGCCTTTCCATCAGCCTGCCGAGGGATTCCTTCACGGATGCCGCCTTGGAAAATCTCGACCACCTGCTGGAGAGCAAGGGCAGTCTTATCAAGAAGGCATTTGGCATCGAAGAAGCGACCTACACAGCTACTGAAGACCGCATCACCTTCAACTGGCTGACCGGCGAGATTGAGCCGGAGAAGGCAAAGGCAACGCAGGATTTTATCGGCAAGCTCTGCGAGATGGCACGGACGCAGAAGCGTGTCACCGCCAAGGCTAAGGCGGTGGACAACGAAAAATACGCTTTCCGGTGTTTCCTACTGCGCCTTGGGCTGATTGGCAATGAGTACAAGACCACGAGGAAAATCCTTATGGCTAACCTTTCCGGCAATGCCAGCTTCAAGTCCGGCAAAAAGAAGGAGGCTGCTGAACATGAGCAAGGGTAACAGGATGGGCTTTCCCAGCAGAGAGGAGGTGGAGCGGCTGCGCTCCATCTATCCTCCGGGGCGCATCGTGATGCTGGTAGAGATGCACGATGAACCGCAAGCACCGCCGGAAGGAACGGTGGGCGAGATAAGGGGAGTCGATGATGCAGGCCAGATTTTAGTCCGCTGGGACAACGGCTCCAGTCTAAGCCTTATCCCCAGTGTAGACAAATTCTACCTGCTGAAGCACCGTCCAGATGACCTTAAAGATGAATAATGGTAATTTTATGTATACACAAGATTTATCCGAAATTCGCTTGCTATAATCCGCATTTAGAGCGAATATACAGCCAGAAGGAAACAAAAACGAACCAAGAAAGGGGGTGAGAACCAGCCGGGCGCAGGCGGCTTGGATAAAGAAAAGACCTGCAGCAGCCACCCAGGGGGGCTTGAGAAGCCCTTGGGGGACAGGGACTACCAGGAAGGCCCGCACCGCAAACAAAGCAAACCCACCCCCTCGAAAGGGGGGCGGGAAACAACAACGAAGGCCAGCAACAGGAACCAAAAAACCAGGGCCCCAAAGGGGGCGCACCTTGAAAACAGAACGAACCGACCGAACCGGAGAACAAGGCCCCCGGGGAGGACAACGGGACAAACCTACATCAAACAATCCCCTCCCTCAGAAGACCAAAAAAAACACGGCCTCAGAAAAGGCCGACACGAAAGGAGAAACCAACATGAAAAACACAATCGAGATGCAGGCAGCAATGAAGAGCCAGCGGTTTGGATGTGAGATCGAGATGAACGGCATTACCAGAAAGGAAGCCGCCAGGGTCGCCGCAGAGTACTTCGGAACCAGAAAGAGCGCGTACACAGCAAGCCAAAACGGGTATCACACCCATTCAGCTTGGGACGCACAGGGCCGCGAATGGAAATTCAGCCGCGACACAAGCATCGTAGGGCCGGACGACGAAAAATGCGAATGCGTAAGCCCGATTCTTACCTACGAAGACATGGAGCTCCTCCAGGGGCTGGTCAGAGAACTTAGACACCACGGGGCGATTTCCACGCCGGAACAAGGATGTGGCGTACATGTGC
>CALGGN010000085.1 GCA_937915915.1 uncultured Selenomonas sp.
CAGCATGACAGGAAAAGACTCGGCAAGGGCAAAAGGGAATTAATCAGTGTTTCCCAAGATTTTCGCTTTCAAAACAGAAGATTTTTTGGTAAGATAGGTGTACTGGAGAAAAAATGAATGGTTTCCGTCCGGATGTTTTCGCTCACCGAGGATGTGGAACGTCATTGCGATACATGAGGATTTTTGAAAGGGGAAGTTTGGCCTATGCTTGGCATGTCCATGGACATTGGAATCGATTTGGGCACGGCGAATGTTTTGGTGTATGTGAAGGGGAAGGGCATCGTGCTCCGTGAGCCTTCCGTTGTTGCCGTGGATAAGGACACGAACCGGGTGCTTGCCATCGGGGAGGACGCAAGGAACATGATCGGCAGGACGCCGGGGAACATCGTGGCGATCCGCCCGCTGCGCGGAGGGGTGATCGCGGACTATGATATCACGGAGAATATGTTGCGGTACTTCATTGAAAAGGTGGTGGGGCGGAGCTTTGTGTTCCGCCCGCGTATCATGATCTGCGTTCCGTCCGGCGTGACCATGGTGGAGCAGCGCGCGGTTCAGGAGGCAGCCGAGCAGGCGGGGGCGCGGTACACGCAGCTCATCGAGGAGCCTCTGGCGGCTGCCTTGGGCGCGGGGATGGACATCTCGGAGCCATGCGGCTCCATGGTGGTGGACATCGGCGGAGGCACGACGGACATTGCGGTCATCAGCCTCGGAGGCATTGTGTCGAGCGCGAGCCTTCGCGTTGCGGGCGACAAATTCGATGAGGATATCATTGCCTATGTGAAACGTGAGTTCAATCTGATGATCGGCGAGCGTACAGCGGAGGCAATCAAAATGGATGTGGGGGCGGCGTTCCCGACGGCACGCAACGAAAGCATGGAAATACGGGGGCGCGACATGCTGTCGGGCTTGCCCAAGAATTTCCCGATTACGACGGCACAGGCGGCAGAGGCCATGGCGCAGTCCGTGGAACGGGTTTTGGAGTGCGTGAAAAAAGTCTTGGAGGATACGCCTCCCGAGCTTGCGGCGGACATTATGGATCGCGGCATCATCCTGACGGGGGGCGGTGCCATGCTCTACGGGCTGGATGAGCTCATTCGCAGGGAGACTGAGATCCCGACGACATTGGCGGAGGATGCGATCTCCTGCGTGGCCATAGGAACGGGCAAGGCGCTGGATTCTTTCGGGAAATTTGACGGCAAGGCGACCAACGCGAAATATCACGAATAAATTTCTAATCTTCGATTTCGTGGCAGGAATTTCTGATTTTTTGGTGAAGAGTATTCTGTAGTGTTTGAGTTTTGATTGGCTTTCGATGGGGTGAGAGACGATGTGGCGCGGACTTTATACGGCTGCTTCCGGCATGATTACGGAGACGAAGCGTACAGACACGATTGCAAACAATCTGGCGAATGCTGATACCTCCGGCTATAAGCGGGATCTGGCAATCAGCGGCGAGTTTGAGAAGATGTTGATCAAGCGCATCAATGACTATGATGAGAGATATGACATCACGGCATTCAAGGGGTTCCATGTGGGAGACTCCCGCCCGCGGGTAGGGGATCTGGGCATGGGGTCCTATATCGATGAAATTGCGACGGATCTCGGGCAGGGAGCCATGGAGACTACCGGCAACCAGCTGGATGTAGCGATTTCGGGGAATGGGTATTTCGCTGTGCAGACGCCGGAAGGCGTACGCTATACCAGGGACGGAGCCTTTTTCCGCAGTGCCGCCAACGGACAGCTGCAGACGACGCTGGGGCAGCCGGTGCTGAACCGGCAGGGGCGTCCGATCAATATTCCGCAGAATGCGACGAGCATCAGCTTTGGCCCGAAGGGTGAGGTTTTTGTGCATCAGGCGGGCGGCGATCCGCCTCCGCTTGCACTGATCGGCCAACTGCAGTTCGTGGAATTCGATGACCGCAGGGCGTTGCTGAAGCAGGGCAACAATCTCTGGCGTCCCCAGGAGGGAGCGCAGCCCCGGCCGGCGACAGGCACGATCGAGCAGGGTGTGCTGGAGCGCTCCAACGCGAATGTCGTGGAGGAAATGGTGGAGCTTGTGAATAATTATCGTATCTATGAAGCAGGCTCGAAAGCTGTGGTTTCCCAGGATGAACTGCTGGACAAGGCGGTCAACGAAGTCGGGCGGCTGAGTTGATTTGATGAAATTGTGGATTTCACTTAAGGAATCTGCTCTTTTCTCCGATACATCAATGAGTAGGTTTTTCCCTCGTACCATTGCAATGAAATGGAGGCTCATAGCATATGATGAGAGCACTTTGGTCTGCGGCCTCGGGAATGAAGGGCGAGCAGACGAATATGGATGTCATTTCGCACAATATCGCAAATGTCAATACCTATGGCGGGAAGAAGGTTCGTGCGGAATTCCAGGATCTGATCTATCAGACGCTGCGGGACGCAGGCGCGGCGAGCGGCGCGGATTCGCAGTATCCGACCGGGCTGCAGATCGGTCTTGGTACGCGTGTCGCGGCGACGAACCGCATCTTTTCACAAGGACCGCTGCAGACCACGGACAATCCGACGGATATCGGCATTCAAGGAGAGGGGTTCTTCCGCATTACGATGCCGGACGGAACGACGGCCTATACGCGCGATGGGTCCTTCAAGCTGGATTCGAACCGCCGCATGGTCACGACGGATGGCTATCCTCTGGCGGACGGCATTACGATTGATGAGAATGCACCGAGCGATTCTATCGTTATTTCCGGCGATGGGCGCGTTTCCTACACACCGGCAGGCGGCACGCAGACCGAGGCCGGGCAGATTACGCTGGCCCGCTTCGTGAATCCCTCAGGACTTACCTCCATTGGCAAGAATCTGTTCATCGTATCGGAGGCATCCGGGGATGCTATCGAGGGCAACCCAGGCGAGGACGGCGCAGGGACTTTGACGCAGGCGACGCTGGAGATGTCCACGGTACAGATCGTGGATGAAATGGTGAACATGATCGTGGCGCAGCGCGCTTACGAGTCGAATTCCAAGGCGGTCATCACGTCGGATTCCATGCTGGAAGTCGCGAACGGGTTGAAGCGCTGATGCTTTGCAGGCTCTCCGCTGTTCTTGTTTTCGCACTGCTCATGGTCTTTGCAGCCTTCCCCCCTGGAATCGCGGGGGCAGTATATGGCGGCGGGACGCAGGAGGAACTCTATCCTCAAAAGCTGCCGGCGGATTATCTGGATGCTCTGGCGCAGGAAAAATTCGAGGCGGAGCTCTCGGAACGCGGCGAGACGCGCAGGCATACGCTGCGTCTTGCCAAGACTTTGCAGGAGATGAGCTGTCCCGTTGGTCGGCTCATCTGCGAGGTGGATCTCGCGAAGGAAATCCGCTATGGAGGCGTCACGCCTGTGAACATACGGGTGTATGTGGATGATGTTCTCTATCGGAAAGTCGTGGCCTATTACGAGCTGCATGTGTATGATGCGCTTTTGACCGCGGTGCATGATCTGCCTGTCGAATCCACCGTGAAGCCTGCGGATGTGCGCGTCCAAGAGCAGGAAGTGGAAAGCGGCGCGAAGACTTATCTGACGGACTGGAAACAGATCGGGGACAGAGTGCCGGCGAGAATCATCCGCGCAGGTACGGCAATCACGGAAAACATGCTTCAGAATCCGTTGGTGCTGGATGTGGGATCTCCTGTGACGATCATTTCGAATTACAACGGCGTGGAGATCCGGACGGAAGGCATAGCCATGCAGCGAGGGCGCGTGGGAAAAGTGATACGCGTGAGAAATGCGCGTTCCGCAAAGGTACTGCGGTGCAGGGTGCTGGATGCTGCCAACGTGGAGGTCTTGCAGAAGTGACGGAGATTGATTTTTGAATAGTGCAGGTGGGCAGAAATGAAGAGACATCGAATATACAGCTTCGTGGCTGCGGGGCTGCTGGGAATTTCCGTGTTCGCGGGTGCTCCGCTGATGGCGGGGGCGCAGTCCCTGTGGGCGGATAACAATAATACATGGAGCCTTTATTCGGATCACAAGGCACGGGGCATTGGGGACATCCTGACGGTCATCATCAGCGAGTCCACCCGTACGACGACCAATAAATCCATGAGCAATTCCAAAGAAGGCAGTACGACGCTTGGTGCAGGAACCGGGATTTTCAGCTTCTTGGAAGCGGCAGGCGCCAGTCAGTCGGATGAGTTCACCGCCAATGGCGCGGCCAGCGCGGTGAATTCCGTATCGGGGCGCATCACGGTGACGGTGGTGGATGTGGAACCGAACGGAAATTTCGTTGTGGAGGGGACGCAGTCCATTTGGCAGAACCGGGACGAGCATAAAATCACGTTCCGCGGGATCGTCAGGCCGCGGGATATATCGGCCGCGAATACCGTTGCATCCAGTTTGGTGGCGGATGCAACCGTGCATTTCGATGGCAAAGGCCCATTGAATGCGAAGCAGCGGCAGGGCATCCTGACACAGATTTTGAATTTCCTGTTCTGATATTTGGAGGGAATGCAATGAGGAAATGGATTGCTGCGATGACGGCGGCCTGCTGCCTACTGAGTTTCAGCAGCGTTGCGCTGGCGGACTCGGCGGTGAGCCGCATCAAGGACATCGCGAAAGTACAGGGCGTGCGGTCCAACCAGCTCATGGGTTATGGCTTGGTGGTGGGCCTCAAAGGGACCGGCGACAAGGCGTCCAAGAGTTCGGAAATGGTCCAGGCGATTGCGAATATGTTGGAAAATTACGGTCTGACCGTCAATGTTGCCAATCTGGATCCCAAGAATGTTGCGGCCGTCATGGTGACGGCGACCCTTCCCCCCTTTGTGCGGGAAGGCGATACGATTGACGTGACGGTTTCCGCTATGGGCGAGGCGAAGAGCATCCAGGGCGGGACGCTGCTGCAGACGCCCTTGCGCGCGGCGAACGGCGAGGTCTATGCGGTAGCCCAGGGAGCTGTTTCCACGGGCGGTTTTGAGGCAGGAAGCGGCTCTGGCTCCACGGCGACCAAGAATTTCCCGACGGTGGGCACGACGGCAAACGGAGCGATTGTGGAGCGCAGCGTGGAGGACACGCTCGGGACGAACGGGACGCTTGCGCTGTCCCTTTCCCGGTCGGATTTCACAACGGCGTCGCGGGTGGCGAACACGATCAACGCCATGTACGGTGGGATTGCCCGTGCCTCCAATCCGGGGCGCATCGATATCACAATCCCTCCCTTTTATCGCAATGATGTGGTAGGCTTCGTGGCGAGCATCGAGTCGCTTCCCATCATGACGGACAATATCGCGAAGGTGGTCCTGAACGAGCGTACCGGAACGATCGTCATGGGCGGCAATGTGACCGTGGATGAGTGCGCGATCACGCAGGGCGGCCTGATGATCAAGGTGACACGCGATACGGAGGTGGATCAGCCGGCGCCCTTCACCTATGGCAGCACCATGGTGACGCAGAACGACAACACGGAGGTTTCGGAAGCGCCATCGAGCAGCATTGTGCTTCCGGCGACCTCGAATATCAGCGATATCGTGGGTGCCCTCAATGCCGTGGGGGCAACGCCGCGGGATACGATTTCTATTCTGCAGGCGATGAAGGCCGCAGGCGCGATCCATGCGGAATTGGAACTCATTTGATGGGAGGAGCCTATGCAGATACAGCCACTCAGCGCCGGGCTCGGCGTGACGAATTCGACCTATGATGCCGCAGCTTCTGCGGCGGAACATGCAAAGTTCTCGGAGGAGCTTCGCAAGGTGCAGCAGCAGGCGGAGGCATCGTCTTCTTCCCAAACGGACATCGAGGCGCAGAAGCGCCGTGAAAAGCTGAAAGAAGCATGCGAGGGCTTTGAGGCGATGTTCATGAATATGATGTATCGGGAAATGCGCAATACGGTTCCCGAGGGCGGATTGTTCAAGAAGTCAAACGCCATGAACATCTTTGAGGATATGCGTGATACGGAGCTGATGAAAGTTGCGGCAAAGGGTGGCGGCATCGGGTTGGCCGATATGCTTTACAAGCAGCTCTCGCCGCAGGTGGAAAGCCAGATTAAGGAACTGGCAATAAATAAATTTTAAGATAGGACGCAGGATAAATCTTCATAG
>CALGGN010000086.1 GCA_937915915.1 uncultured Selenomonas sp.
GTCACGCTGGAGCCCTGCGCCCACCATGGACGGACGCCACCCTGTGTTGAGGCATTGGTCCGTGCCAAGGTCGGCAGGGTGGTGGCGACGATGCAGGATCCCAATCCACAGGTGGCAGGCAAAGGTTTCAGGAGGTTGCAGGAGGCGGGTATCGAGGTGCTGGGTGGCGTGCAGCCGAACCCGCGGCTGAATCTTGCACGTGAGGGCGTGAGAGAGGCGCTGCTCTTCGGCGCCAACATCATCCTCGCGGTAGGCGGCGGCAGCGTTATCGACACGGCAAAGGCCATCACCCACGGCGTGGCAAATGAGGGGACGGATATCTGGGACTTCTGGTCCGGCAAGGCAAAGCTGGAAAAGAGCCTGCCTGTCGGCACGGTGCTCACGATTCCTGCCGCAGGCAGCGAAAGCAGCGACTCTGCGGTGCTCACGAATGAGGAGACCGGGAAAAAAGCCGGGCTCAATACCCCCTTCAACCGCCCTGCCTTCTCCATCCTGAATCCGGAGCTGGCGTTCACCCTTCCCAAGGAGCAGATTGCCTACGGCGCATCGGATATCATCATGCATACGCTGGAGCGCTATTTTACGCCCGTGGACGGCAACCATTTCACGGATCTGGTCGCGGAGGCGCTGATCCGGAACGTCATACAGCAGACGAGAACCCTCATGGTAAGCCGAAAGAACTATGATGCCATGAGCGAGCTCATGTGGTGCGGCACGGTCTCCCACAACGGCGTGACCGAGCTCGGTCGCATGAAGGATTTCGCGGCGCACAAGCTGGGTCACGAGCTCAGCGGCAAGTTCGATGTGCCGCACGGCCCGTCCCTCACGACGGTCTGGGGAAGCTGGGCGCGCTATGTGTATGAGGACAAGCCGGAGCGCTTCGCCTACTTCGCGGAGCAGGTCTTCGATGTGGATTCGGGCACGACGGAGGAACGCGCACGGGCCGGCATCCGCAACATGGAGGAATTCTTCCGGGAAATCGGCATGCCGCTCTGCTTCACGGAACTCGGCATCGGCGTCCAAAAGGAAGCAACACTGGAATATCTCGCGAATATGTGCACCGCAGACGGCACCAAAACAGTCGCGACCTTCCACCCCCTCGACAAGCAGGCCGTCATGGAAATCTACCGCATGGCAAATCATTGATTGGAATAACGTATCGGCTCACAGAAATCATCTGTGAGCCGATTGTTCATTCATCCTTCAAAATCCCTGCCATCTTCAGCAGATATTTCGCGTTGGTCGTGTGACAGCGGCCCGGTTTGAGCTTGAAATCGAACCGGATCTTGTCGTCTTCGTAGGACTCCTCAAAATGGCAGTTGGTGATGGGAATATCGTTCGGGGAGGACAGGTCGCAGAGCTCGAAATCGTGCGTGGTGACGAGCGTAATGCTCCAACCGTTGGTGAGGCGGCGGATGGCCTCCTGCGCTCCCAGGATGCGGTCGGCGGAATTGGTCCCCTTGAAGATCTCGTCGATCACGATGAACATGGGGAGCCGCTTTTCGCTGTATTCGACCATGCTCTTGATGCGCAGGAGCTCCGCATAAAAGGTGGAAAGCCCCTGAGAGATATCGTCATTGACGCGGATGGAGGTGAAGAGGGAAAGCCCGGAAACCGCGAAGGACTCGGCGCAGACGGGGGCACCTGCATAGGCAAGCATCACGGCGCCCGCAAGGGATCGGATCCAGGTGGTCTTCCCCGACATGTTGGAGCCCGTGATGATATAGGTGCCCGGAGACAGCTCCGCATCATTCGGCACCGCCTGCGGCTCGTGAAGCAGCAAGCTGGTGAGTGATTTTGCGCGGATTCGCGGCACAGAATCATCCAGCAACAACGGGAAGCAGGCCGTTTCCCTTGTCCGGCCGATGGATGCCAGGGAAAGCAGCACCTCCAGCTCCGCATGAGCTTTCATCCATCTGCGGATGTGCCGGGAAGCCGCGCCGCGCCATGCCAGAAACATCACGACGCAGTGGAAATCCAGCATCAGAAAGGCATTGCCGAGCACGTAGCAAAACATATTGCGTCGCAGCCCGATCAGCTCCGTGAGGAAGGAAAGCCGGTGCAATGCCCGGGCAGCGGAAATCTCCGTCTGCAGGGAGGTGCGCAGCCACCGAAGCGTGGAGCTGGTGAACTCCGTTCCTTCCACGCGGCGAAAGATTTCGTCATAAAGGTAAAGCTCACGGGAGATATTCTGCAAAGGCGCCAGAAAGTCCGATGTTTTATGGGCTGCAATGCCTGTGAGGACACAGGAAATCACCGGTATCATCCCTGCCAGAAGCCAGCTTGTCATTCCCGCGAAGGCCATGGCCAGCGCCAGCACAAAGAGGAAAGGAATGCCCCAGCGCAGACGATAGATATAGCTGGGGGATGGCATTTCCTGTTCCAGCACCTCAATGAGCCCGCTCGTGTCATGGTCATTGGGCAGCAGCCTGCCCAGCGCTTCCAGATCCAGCGAAAGCCGCGGGCGCTCCATCAGCTCCGCGATTCCCCTTTGCCGAATGCGGATTTTGGCAAAATCCGGCGGCTCCGGAGAAAAGGCTTCGGCAAGACGATCGCGCCCCAGCCGTGTGCGCGCACTGCAAACATATTGATAGATGGAGCCGGGGCCGAAGACGTGCAGATCCACGTCCTGCGGGCGGTTCCACGCAAGATAGCGATTCCCGTCAAAGGATCGGGTGCGCCATGTGCCGTGGATGCGGGCAAGGTAGGAGCCGAGCACGGAAAGACGGCTCTTGATAAAGAGCTCCTCCCGCTTGGTGCGATCATGGACATGGATGAGCCACGCAAACACCAGCAAAAAAACGGCCGCCAGCCCGTAAAACAGCGGATGCCATCCATCATAGCCTGCGGCGGCCGAGAGCAGGATGCCGAAGAAAGAGGCCGTGCGAAGCAGTGCCAGCTTCTGGCTTTTCTTCGCCAGCGCCTTTTCCTGCAGCAGATCGATCTCCTGCTCGTTGTCATAGAATTTCTTGTCCATAGCAGAATTACTCCGTCAGCATGTTTCTTTCCGCTAAACTTCCCGAATGTTCTTCGTTGATTCGCTAAACCGAGCCATACATTCCGCCGCCAATCACTTTCAGCGCAGCAATGTCGACAAATCGCTCATTTCTTCTTTACGTTAAGGAGTGAAGCGAACCCCGTAATTTCAAAAATTTCGTACACACTCTCAGACGCATTTTCAACAGCCAGCGGTATATCTTTGTATTGCTTTTTAAATTTTAACATGATACGCAAGCCGAGTGAAGAAATATATTCCAAATGTTCCGCATCCAAAATAAGCTCTTTTGCCGTTTCCACCCCTTCGATTGCAAACAGCCCTTCTTCAACGGCCACGCTGTTTGCGGCGCTGATGCTTTTCGGCAATGCGATACGCAGCACGCCATCATGAAATGTAATATCCATAAGAATTCCTCCGTTTCCTTAAAACATCCGTACTTCATCCATACTGCCCACGCTCAACATATTTAGGGAAACACTGATTAAATGAGCTTTTGTCATTGTCGAAGGATTTTTCTGTCAGGCAAGAAAGATGCCGTGAAGTCGTAGCAGAGCTACGTCGAACGGCATCTGACGCAGCATGACAGGAAAAGACTCGGCAAGGGCAAAAGGGAATTAATCAGTGTTTCCCTAGGAGCCCGATGCCTCCATCGGTACGATCTCCGGACGCGCATTGTCATTGATGCAGGCCTCGGTGATGATGACTTTCCGCGGCTCATTGGAACGCGGAATGTCGAACATGACATCCAGCATGACATCCTCAATGATCCCCTTGAGACTGCGGGCGCCCGTCTTTCTCTCAATGGCTTTTTTCGCGACGGCGCGCAGGGCATCCTCGCGGAAATCCAGCTCCACATTGTCCATCGCAAGCAGCTTTGCATACTGCTTGACAGGCGCGTTCTTCGGCTCCGTCAGGATGCGCAGCAGCGCATCCTCGTCCAGCGTCTCCAAGGTGCAGATGACCGGCAAACGTCCGATAATCTCCGGGATGATGCCATACTCCATGAGATCCTCGGGGCGCACCTGATGAATGAACTCGTCAAAGCGCGCATTTTCATCGTCCTTGCTCTGCACGGTTGCACCGAAGCCGATGTTCGCATCAGCCTTCTGCACGCGCTTGGCGATGATCTTTTCAATGCCGACAAAAGCTCCGCCCACAATGAAGAGCACGTTCTTCGTGTCCACCTTGATGGTCGGTGCCTCAGGATGCTTGCGCTGCCCGCGGGCCGTGAATTCCACGACGCTGCCCTCCAGCATCTTGAGCAGCGCCTGCTGCACCCCCTCATGCCCCGGATCGGCGGTGATGGAGTTGTTGGCGCCTGATTTCCTTGCGATTTTATCGAATTCATCAAGATAGATGATACCGTGCTCCGCTTTTTCGATATTTTTTTCCGCCGCATAGTAAAGGTTGCGCACAGCCACCTCCACATCCGCGCCGACAAACCCCGCCTCGGTAAGGCTGGAGGCATCCGTCACGGCAAAGGGGATGTCCAGCAGCTTGGAGAGATGGGAAAGCAGCGCCGTCTTGCCGCAGCCGGAAGGCCCCAGCATGATGACATTGGACTTCTCGATCTCCGAGTCCCCTTCATTCTGGTAATCGTATTTCATGCGCTTGTAGTGATTGTAGACCGCAACGGAGAGGATCTTTTTCGCGCGGTCCTGATTGATGATGTACTCGTCCAAATACGCCTTGATGATATGCGGCTTGTTCTTGGAAAGAATGTCATTGAGCTCTGTCGCAAAGCCGGTATGGGCGGCAGAAGCCTCCGATGCCTCATGTTCCTCGACGAAGTGATAGATCTCCTTGATGCAGTTCTTGCAAATCGCGAATCCCGTGTTCGGGTCATAGATCGGCATATCGTATTGGTCATGCACCTTGACTTTTTTTCTGCAAAAGCTGCAGGTTATCATCTGTTCTGGCATAAAACCGTCCTCTCTGAAGAAAAAAACATTTCTTTTTCCTTTCTATTTTCACTTATTATCCATCATGTGCAGTGTTTTTTCAAGTTTTTTCTTCTCAAAGGTTGCGCAGGTATTTTCGCTGTGCTATAATCGAAGGGCACTGGACGTAGTGACGTCCGGTTCCAGATCTTTACGACTGGCGTATCCCAAGCGGGAAGCTAGGCGAAAACCAAGATCGCGCAGAGCGTTCTTGTATCAATGTCCCGGTTTGGGAAAAGTGAGGTGTAAGAGATGAAAGAAGGTATCCATCCGGAGTTCTTCGATGCTACGGTGACTTGCGGCTGCGGCAATAAGTTCACGACGGGTTCCACCAAGAAGGAGCTTCGCGTCGATGTCTGCTCCAAGTGCCATCCGTTTTTCACGGGGCGTCAGCGTGACGCGCAGGCTGGCGGACGTATTGAGAAATTCAACAAGCGTTACGGCAAGAAGTAAGGAATCGTTGGAGCAGGGCGAAAGCCCTGCTCTATTTCGTATCGACCGGAATAGCGAAAACATAGAAAGGAACATGCGTATGAGCAAGCTCATGGTAGGCGGGCAGGCGGTCATTGAAGGCGTGATGATGCGCGGCCCGAAGAAGGTCGCGACGGCGGTGCGCGATCCGAACGGCAAGATCGCCATCGAGGTGAAGCCTGTCCACTCCATCACGGAGCGTTTCCCCCTGTTGAAAAAGCCCCTGCTGCGCGGGACGGTAGCTCTCATCGAATCCCTTGTGCTGGGCATCCGCTCCCTTTCTTATTCCGCAAAAATGGCGGGCGAGGAAGACGAACAGCTGACCGATCGGGAGATGGCAGGAACGATCGTATTCGCCCTCGTGCTGGCGAGCATCCTGTTCATTGCGATTCCCACAGGTGCGGCGAAGGTCTTCCACGCTGTCACGGAAGACCCCGTATTTCTGAACCTGATGGAGGGCGTATTGCGCCTGATCATTTTTCTGCTTTATATCTGGGGCATTTCCCGCATGAAGGACATCCGCCGTGTCTTCCAGTATCACGGAGCGGAGCACAAGACCATTTTCTGCTATGAGGCAGGACAGCCGCTGACGGTGGAGAACGTGCAGCAATTCTCGCGCTTCCATCCGCGCTGCGGCACGGCATTCCTGCTGATCGTCATGCTGGTGAGCATCTTCGTGTTCGCCTTTCTGGGCTGGCCGGATCTCTGGCTGCGCATTACGAGCCGGATCCTGCTGCTCCCCGTTGTGGCGGGCATTTCCTATGAGATCATCCGCCTTGCGGGGCGTTCGGAGCATCCCGTCGTGCGCCTTGCGATCATGCCGGGGCTTTGGCTGCAATACCTGACGACCCGCCCCCCCGAGGACGATATGGTGGAGGTCGCGATCGAGTCCCTGAAGGCCGTGCTGCCGGAAGAGGAGATTCTGGCAGGCAGCGGCAGTTATCTGCCTGCGGATGCGGAAACGGCGGAGACAGCAGAGACGGCGGACGGACACACGGCAGCGATCGCTGTGAATTGATGGGGGTAACATTTTGATTGAGAAACTGCAGGCTGTTGAGGACAAATATCTGGAGCTGGAATCCCTCATCAGCGATCCCGAAGTGCTCCGTGACATGGGGCGCTGGCAGCGCTACAACAAGGAACATGCGGCGCTGGAACCGATCATCGGAAAGTTCCGTGCCTACAAAAAGGCATGCAAGGACATCGAGGACGACCTGGAGATGCTGGAAGACGGCCTCGATGATGCTGAGATGAAGCACCTGGTAGAAGAGGAGCTTTCGTCGCTGCGCTCGGAAAAGGAAGCGCTGGAGGCGGAGTTCCCCATCCTGCTCCTGCCCAAGGACCCGAATGACGACAAGAGCGTCATCGTGGAGATTCGCGGCGGCGTAGGCGGCGAGGAAGCCGCACTTTTTGCGGGGGATCTTTTCCGCATGTATACGCGCTTTGCGGAAAAGCAGGGCTGGAAAACGGATATTATTGACGCGAACGCCACGGGCATCGGCGGCTACAAGGAGATCTCCTTCAGCGTGGACGGCTATGGCGCCTACAGCAAACTCAAATACGAAAGCGGCACGCACCGCGTACAGCGTGTCCCCGTCACGGAGTCGAGCGGACGCATCCACACCTCTGCCGTGACCGTAGCGGTGCTACCGGAGGCGGAAGAGGTCGAGGTGGAGATCAACCAGAACGATCTCCGCATCGACACCTACTGCGCAAGCGGCGCAGGCGGGCAGTACGTCAACCGGACGGAGACCGCCATCCGCATCACCCATCTGCCAACGGGCATTGTCGTACAGTGCCAGGATGAGAAATCACAGCTCAAGAACAAGGAAAAAGCCATGCGCGTGCTGCGGGCACGGATACAGGACCAGGCACGGCAGGAGCAGGCAGACGCTGTGGCCGCGGATCGGAAGAGCCAAGTTGGCTCCGGGGACCGCAGCGAACGGATCCGCACCTATAATTTCCCGCAGGGGCGCGTGACGGATCACCGCATCGGACTCACCCTGCACAAGCTGGACAGCGTACTGGACGGAGATCTCGACGAGATGCTCGCGGCGCTCATTACGGCAGACCAAACGGAAAAGCTGAAACAGGTGAATTGATCTATGGCAGAACTCTGGACCATCGGAAAGATTTTGAAATGGACGGAACAGTATTTTGCAGAAAAAAACATTGACAACCCTCGTCTGGATGCGGAAGTCCTGCTGTCCCATGTGCTGAAGAAGGAGCGCATCTATCTCTATGTGCACTTCGATGAGCCGCTGGAAGCACCGGAATTGAAAGCATATCGGGAACTGGTCAAGGGCCGTGTGCAGCATGTGCCCGTAGCCTATCTGACCGGCTGCCGCGAATTCATGGGGCTTTCCTTCCATGTGACGCCTGCGGTGCTGATTCCGCGCCCGGAGACGGAGATGTTGGTGCAGATTGCGGTGGAGCGGCTGCGCGCCAAGGAAGGCGAGAAGATTTTCGCCGATATCGGAACAGGCAGCGGAGCGATTTGTCTGTCCGTATTGCATTATGTCCCGGAAGCACGGGCGGAAACCGTGGACATTTCGGAGGAAGCAAGGACAGTTGCAGGACAGAATGCGGAACAATTGGGCGTAGCGGACAGAATTGTCTTCCATACGGGTGATTTGATGGCGCCGCTGAGGGGAAAACGCTTTTGCGCCATCCTGTCCAATCCTCCCTATATCCCAGATGGGGACATCGAAGAACTGCCCGAAGATGTAAAGTGCGCCGAACCACGGACGGCTTTGGCAGGCGGATCGGACGGGTTAGCCTTTTATCGGCGCTTGGCGTCCGAGGCTGCGGATTATCTGGCAGAAGACGGTTTCTTGGCAATGGAGCTGGGCATCCACCAAGCGGAACCCGTGCGCCAGTTGTTGGAAGCAAACGGACGATGGACAGATATCGATATCCGAAAGGATCTTGCAGGAATCGAGCGCGTTGTGATGGCATGGAAAGAATGAGGGCATCCGACATTGGAGCACACAAGAGTAGCAAGATTAAAAGATATCGTTGATTTCAAGAAGGAAATTGACAATGCAGGGAGAATTTTACAAAGTGGAGGTCTGGTCGCCTTCCCGACGGAAACGGTCTACGGGCTGGGGGCAAACGGCTTTGACGCACGGGCCTGCCATGCCATCTATGAGGCGAAGGGGCGCCCCTCGGACAATCCGCTGATCCTGCATGTGGCAGACCGCTCCATGGTGGATGCTGTCGCCGCAGATGTACCCCTGATGGCGGAGCAGCTCATGGCGGCGTTTTGCCCTGGGCCGCTCACACTGATCCTCCCGCGCGGGAGCCGTGTGCCGGATGCGGTGACCGGCGGACTGGATACCGTGGGCATCCGTATGCCGGACCGTGATGTCGCTCGCGCGATGATCCGAAGTGCCGGCTGTCCCGTGGCAGCTCCGAGCGCGAATCTCTCGGGAAGACCGAGCCCTACGACTGCAGAGGCAGTCCTGCAGGACATGGACGGACGGATCCCGCTGATTTTGGATGGCGGGCCATGCAGCTACGGCGTGGAATC
The DNA here is from genome assembly GCA_937915915.1 of uncultured Selenomonas sp. Taxonomy (GTDB): domain Bacteria; phylum Bacillota; class Negativicutes; order Selenomonadales; family Selenomonadaceae; genus UBA9786. The sequence continues at coordinate 8,942 of CALGGN010000086.1, forward strand.
CACCATCGTGGACTGCACCGGCAGCAAGGCCGCAATCCTGCGCCCCGGCGCGATTACCCGTGAAATGCTGGAGGAGCTGTTGGGCGATGTGGAGCTGGATCCTGCACTGGCGGGCGAGTCAAGCATCCCCCGTGCACCGGGCATGAAGTACCGGCACTACGCGCCGAAAGCTCCATTGACTTTGCTGGAAGGTCCTGCCGACCTGATGGCGCAGGGGATGCAGGAGGAACTGAAAAAGCGGGCCAACCAGCGCGTCGGCGTGATTGCCAGCGAGGAAGCCGCGGCGTATCTGCGTGCCTTCCTCCCGGCAGAGCGGATCATTTCCTACGGAAAGCAGGGCGATCTGCAAAGCATTGCGGCGAATCTTTATGAATCGCTCCGCGCATTCGACGATATGCCGATGGATTCCCTGCTGGCCGAGGGCACGCAGGAGACCGGACTGGGCCTGGCCATCATGAATCGCCTGCACAAGGCGAGCGGATTCCGCTCCATTGTGCTTTCGGATAAATTGAGAAAAGGATGAGTTTCATGCCACAAGGCAACAAGCTGCTGGAGCAGCTCATGCATCACTATACCAAGGACGACCTGCTGGCGATGGCGCATATCAAGGGCATCCCCGCAAAATCTGCGGAGCGGAAGGCGGTCATCGCGGAAAAGGTCTCAGAGTTCCTGCTTCAGCCGGATACCTTGACACGGTACCTGCTCTGGTGCGAGGATATGGATTTCTATCACATCCTTGCCATGGCCGGCGTCGATGTGAAGGAGGACGCCGCAGACTTCGGAGAAGAGCTCCCTTGGGGATTTCTGCACACGGGATATTTCTTCGTAGAGGATGATGACAGCGCCCCCTGCCTGCCGGATGATGTGCAGGAGCTGATGCGGAAAATCTGGTCCTCGGATCTGCGCACATCGCATCGGCAGCATGCATGGGTGCGCCAATGTTTGAGCCTTGGCGTGCAGCTTTACGGCTACCTGCCCTATCCGATCCTTGCGCGCCTGCTGCGCCAAAAGGTGCAATATGGTATTGCTGTATCGGCACTGCCGCAGCTCCTGAAGGATATCCCGCCGGAGCTGAATCCCTATGGCGAGGATGAACGGGGCATCTATGACCAGGAGCTGGAGTTCCTCCTGCCGCATCTGGAATTCCCTGCCGCCGAGGAAGATTACTATATTCCCTCGGCAGTCGAGATTGAAAACCATATCTTTTATACGACAGCGTTCCAGGCCATGATGGACCAGCAGGAGGAAAGCCTGCGGACAAAATATCGCCAGCCGTTCCTGAACATCCGTGCCATCATGCTGCACTTGTGCGCTCTGAAGGCTCTGGAATGCCAAGAGTATACGATGCCCGATTTGATCGTGATGGAGGGCGATCCCGCACTCTGCAACGCAGATATGGGGATTCTCACGGAGATGGGGACCCGGCTGTGCGTCCTCTTTCACAAAGTAGACCGCCATATCCGCAGGATCTGCTATCATGGTTTTACCTATGCGGAATGGGAGACGCGGAACCGCACGCCCAGCCGGGCACTGCTGACGGATGCGGCTCAGGGAGCTGCTCCGCATATCCAGCAGACGGCAAAGGTCATTTCGCTGGATGAACAGCGGCGCCAGCGAGAAAAACGCAACAAGAAATAAATTTTTATGGTAGAATAGAAGAGTGGCAACAAGAGTTTTTTATGGATAACAAGGAGGCTGTTTCATGGGATTGATGGATGCATTGAAAAACGTAGATCCTGCGGTTTCAAAGGCGTTGGGGGATGAACTCCGCCGTCAGCAGACAAAGCTGGAGCTCATCGCTTCGGAAAACATTGTAAGCAAGGCAGTCATGGAAGCGCAGGGCAGCGTGCTGACCAATAAGTACGCAGAGGGCTATCCGGGGAAACGCTATTATGGCGGCTGCGAATACGTGGATGTAGTGGAGCAGCTTGCCATTGATCGCGCAAAGGAGCTCTTCGGCGCAGGCTACGCGAATGTCCAGCCCCATTCGGGGGCACAGGCGAATATGGCGGTCTTTTTCGCGCTGCTGCAGCCCGGAGATACCTATATGGGCATGAACCTCACGGATGGTGGGCATCTGTCCCACGGCAGCCCGGTGAACATGTCCGGCAAATATTTCAAGGTCGTTCCCTATGGGGTAAGCAAGGAGACAGAGCAAATCGATTATGATGCCCTGCAGAAGCAGGCGGAGGAGTGCAGGCCGAAGCTCATTCTGGCAGGCGCTTCTGCCTATGCCCGCATCATTGATTTCCCCCGACTTTCCGAAATCGCAAAGTCCGTGGGAGCTTACCTCATGGTGGATATCGCGCATATCGCAGGGCTGGTGGCGGCAGGCGTACATCCGAGCCCGATGCCCTATGCGGATGTGGTGACCACCACCACCCACAAGACCCTGCGCGGTCCTCGCGGCGGCATGATCCTCTGCCGGGACGCGGAGTTCGGCAAACAGTTCAACAAGGCAATCTTCCCCGGCATCCAGGGCGGCCCGCTCATGCATGTGATCGCGGCGAAAGCCGTGGCGCTGGGCGAGGCACTGCAGCCTTCCTTCAAGGAATATGCCGCACAGATCGTCAAAAACGCCAAAGTGCTCGCGGATACCTTGACCGCAGACGGCTTCCGCATCGTCTCCGGCGGCACGGACAACCACCTCATGCTGGTGGATCTCACGAACAAGGGCATCACGGGAAAGGAAGCACAGAATCTCCTGGATGATGTGAATATCACTGCCAACAAGAACACCATCCCCTTCGAGCCCCTCTCCCCCTTCGTCACCAGCGGCATCCGTCTCGGTTCCCCTGCGCTCACCACAAGGGGCTTCAAGGAAGCGGACATGAAGGAAGTCGCGGATATCATCGCTCTGGTGCTGAACCATCCGCAGGACGAGGGCAAACGGGAGGAAGCGCGCAAGCGCGTGGATGCTCTTTGCAAAAAATATCCCCTGTACGAATAAGGAACTAGGGGAAAATAAAGTTTAAAGAAGGTTTTGTTATGGCAGAGAAAATGGTTACACTCATCGATCATCCGCTGATCCAGCACAAGCTCACCCTCATGCGCATGAAGGAAACGGGCACCAAGGATTTCCGCGAGCTGCTGGAGGAAATCGCCATGCTCATGGCCTATGAGATCACCCGCGACTTTCCGCTGGAAGATATCGAGATCGAGACACCGATGGCAAAATGCACCGGCAAAAGGCTTGCGGGCAAAAAGGTGGGCGTGGTTCCCATTTTGCGCGCAGGACTCGGCATGCTGAACGGCGTGGTGAACATGATCCCCGCCGCCCGCGTAGGGCATGTGGGCCTGTACCGTGACCCTAAGACATTGAAGCCGGTGGAATATTACTGCAAGCTGCCGAGCGATGTGGAGGAACGCATGCTCATTGTCACGGATCCGATGCTGGCAACGGGAGGCAGCGCATCGGCGGCTCTTACCCTGCTGAAGGAAAAGGGCGCGAAATCCATCATCCTCATGTGCCTTGTGGCCGCGCCGGAGGGCATCGAAGTCATCACAAAGGATCATCCCGATGTTCCCCTATATGTCGCAGCGATCGATGATGGTCTGAACGAGCACGCCTATATCGTGCCGGGCCTGGGCGATGCAGGCGACCGCATTTTCGGGACATTGTAATTTCAAGCAAAAAGGAGGAGCAGTCAAGCTGTTCCTCCTTTCGTGTGAAGCAAAGGTGGAATATATTTTGAGTAATTTGGAAGTAGGTATCGTGGGCTTGCCGAATGTCGGCAAGAGCACCCTGTTCAACGCCATCACAAAGGCAGGCGCAGAGGCCGCAAACTATCCCTTCTGCACCATCGAACCGAACGTCGGCGTGGTGGCCGTGCCGGACGAGCGGCTGGAGGTACTGCACAAGATGTACAACTCCAAGAAGACAACGCCTGCGTCCGTGCGCTTTGTGGATATCGCCGGACTGGTCAAGGGCGCGTCCAAGGGCGAGGGCCTTGGCAACAAATTTCTGGAGCATATCCGTCAGGTGGATGCCGTCGCGCATGTGGTGCGCTGCTTTGAGGATGGAAATATCACCCATGTGGAAGGCGGCATCGATCCCCTGCGGGACATCGACATCATCCAGACAGAACTTTGCCTTGCGGATCTGGAAGTCATCGAGAAGCGCATGCTCAAGGCGGAAAAGCTCATGAAATCCGGCAGCAAGGAGGCAAAGGCAGAATCCGCTCTTCTCCGCCGCATCAAGGAGGCCTTGGACGAAGCGAAGCCCGTGCGCGGCATGGGGCTTTCCGAGGACGAACTGGAACTCATCAAGGATGCGAATCTCCTGACGCTGAAGCCGACGCTCTACGTGGCGAATGTGGCGGAGGACGAAGTGGCAACAGCCGAAGCGGAGAATCCTCATGTGCAAAAGGTCAAGGAATTTGCAGCGGCAGAACACGCGGAGGTCGTCGTGATCTCTGCGAAGGTGGAATCCGAGATTGCGGAGCTGGATGCAGATGAAGCAAAGGAATTCCTCGCCGATATGGGCCTTTCCGAGTCGGGACTGGACAAGCTCATCAAGGGGGCATTCGATCTCTTGGGCCTTCTCACCTTCCTGACCGCAGGCGAGGATGAGTGCCGTGCGTGGACCATCACAAAGGGTACGACAGCGCCAAAGGCAGCGGGCAAAATCCACACGGATATCGAGCGCGGCTTCATCCGCGCAGAAATCGTGAACTATGACGATCTCGTGGCAGCGGGCAGCACCGCCGCAGCACGCGAAAAGGGACAGGTGCGCCTGGAAGGCAAGGACTATGTCATGCAGGACGGGGATGTGACCTATTTTAGGTTCAATGTCTAATCGGAATAGAGCTCCGGCCTGCGATCGGCAAATACGTTGATTTTGCTGCGGATGCCCTGCAGGATGGAAAGATCCATTTCTGCGGACAGGCAGATTTCCTCATCCCCTGCTTCGGCAAGGACTTCGCCCCACGGGTCGATCAGCATGGAATGCCCCGCACATTGCATCGTCGGCTGCACGCCTGCAGCGTTGGCGGCGGCGACGAACATCTGGTTCTCGATGGCACGCGCACACAGCAGGGTCTGCCAATGCGCCGTCCGCTGCACCGGCCATGCGGCGGACACAAAGAGGATGGAAATATCCTGAAGCGCAAGCTGACGGATGAACTCAGGAAATCGGATATCGTAGCAGATGGCCATCCCGCAGCGGACGCCGTCCAGCGAAAAGACGCAGGGCGAGTCCCCCGCAGCAAACGCCTTTTCCTCCTTTGCCGGAGAAAAAAGATGCGTCTTGCAATAGGAGGCAATCCGATTACCCCCACGATCGAAGATAAAGCATTGATTATGGAATTTGTCCTTTTCTGACGTGATGACAGATCCTCCGACCAGATTGACACGGTATTTCTGCGCAAGCCCGGACAGCAGTTCGCAGGTCCTCTCCCCCGCCCTGTCGGCATAATCTGCGAGCGGCTTCGGATAGAAACCGGTGGTCCAAAGTTCGGGCAGGACAAAGGCGTCGGGGGCTTCCCGGTCCATCTGTTCTGCCAGCATACGCTCCATACGGTCGATATTCGCGTCCGGCTCTCCGAATCGGACGTTCATCTGCAAGATAGAAACTTTCATATGCAAAGCTCCTCGCAACAGGTAGAAATGAAAAGGGTGATGGCATGGAAAAAAAGCAATACGAGGTCGGGGATGTCGTCCGCATGAAAAAACCGCATCCATGCGGCAGCAGCGAATGGAAAATCACGCGCACGGGCATGGACTTCGGATTGAAATGCGAAGGCTGCGGACACTTTGTCATGATGCCGAGGTCGAAATTCGAAAAAACGGCGCGGGGCATCCTCCGCCCTACCGCAGAACATGAAACAAATAGCGAACAGCAAGGAACTGTCCATCACCAGTAGTATATGAACGATAGCTGAAAACTATTTGAAAATTTGTATTAAGAATGCCGCCAACTCCATCCGGAATCAGCGGCATTCTTGATTTTATACTACTCTCTGTTAGAAATTTTATTCGCAAGATAATGTTCCAATGCGGCAAGCCTCGGTTTGGCTCTCAGTTGTTCCGGTTGGTATTCAATGAGCAGAGAACCCGTCAGGATATTGATTTCTGCTTTTGTGATGCCGGTGAACGAAGCGATATACTCCTCCATCTGCTTTTTTAGCCTCTCGTTGTTCACAAACCACGGACTGCGCAGGCGCACCCTCCCCTCAATGAAGGAAAGGATTTGCAGGCTGTCCAGCAGACGCTCCCATGGCGAGGCTGTCTCTCTCTTGTGAAAAGCCGGACGGCAAATCGACAACTCGGTCAGTTTTCCAGCATCCCGCTTCATTTTCTTTTGATGCTGAAGACCATGCCAAAGGGAGAGCAGCGTCCATGCTATGCCGAAGCCTGCATGGAGCTTTTTCCCTGCCAGCAGTGAGACCACGGTTCCCACAGATGCCAACGTCAGCGGAATTCCCAAAGGGGCATGTTTCATTGTTTGTTCCAGTCTCATTCTGATGGCAGCTCCTCTCGACTCATAAGCAAGAAATGAAAACTTGTCTCCTGTCCAAGAAAAATGAGAATAAATATCAATAATCATTATAACGATATTTATTCTCATTGTCAATCCTTTCTTTTTCCTGCACAGTACCCTGTGCGATGCAGTCTCCATCTCGCAGGAACACTTTCGCTTTATCATATCAAATCACACAGCATTCACTGGGGAGGAACACGCAATCTACGTCAATCTGGACGACCTCATTTAATCAGCGTTTCCTTAACAGTCAAGCCAAAAAATGTCCTTCTCCGCAACGCCCATGCCCATAAGCGTCCCCCTTATTTCCCGCGCCTTTCCCCTATCTTTAACAGCAATCACCACCTGCTCAAAGCCGCCTTGCCGCAGGCGCTCCACAGGCTCAACTGGCATTCCCTGCTTCTTCAATGTATCAGCCTGCCTGTCCACCCAGCAGACCACATCCTTGCCCTGCTGCTTCAGCTTGGCATAGAGATCACGGCCCAAGCTTCCTGCACCATACAAGGCAATCTTATCCGCCAGCACTCCCACCGGGTACCTGTTGGCCAGCCCAAAGGGCACATCCTGCTCACTAGGCAGGTCGGGCAGCGTATCCAAGGACACATCTTCTCCCTGCAACCGTCGCAGTCGCAGTCCTCCCACCGCCACATGCAAGCTAACGTCGTCCTCATGCTTGGACAGAAGCTCGCTTTCCCGCCGGGTCAGTGCGGCTCCGTTGTAATAGACGGTCTTGAGACCAAGCTCCCGTGCCCGCTCGATATCCGAAACCTTGTTGTCTCCGGTATGCACCCAATGGAAGATGTCCAAAGCCTCATGCTGACGCACATACCTATAGCCGTTGCCGCTCCATTTGCCCTTCCCCATATCCGCCGAGGAATATATGGGCAACTCCCGGAACACCTCGTCCACATTCACCAGCAGGGAGCGAATTTCCTTCTCGCCCAAATACATATCTGAAATCAGGATAACCCTGTGCCCGGAGGCCAGAAGTTCCTTCACCTGCCTGATATTGCTTTCGATGCCCACCAAATTTTGCGCCTCAAGCTCAATTTCAAGCTTCATCAAGCCCTGAAGCTGCTCTGCACTAAGGTCCTCCGCCTCACCCAGGCACTGATATACCTCCTCAAAGGTGATATCCTCCCGGCTGTCCTTCTGCCAACGCTCCCTGGCCTTGCGCTCATAAAACCAGCGCATATCAAAAAAGCCCTGCCTGACCCGCAAGGGCAGCCCCGGCAGAACCGCCTCGTCCGCCAATTTTTCCTGCATCAAGGCAAAGATTCCCTTGGGAGTGGCTACTTTGCGCGTAACCAGGGTATCAAACACATCAAAGGACATGACATCATCTTCATGGTAGA
>CALGGN010000087.1 GCA_937915915.1 uncultured Selenomonas sp.
AAATATTCTTACAGTTATTTTAGCATATAGGGTGGTGGTGTCAATGTGGAAAGTGTATGGAGGAACGGGATAGGCGAAGAAAAACTCCCGTCTGGGGTGGGGGAAGTGGATAGTCCTCATATTCCTCAATAAACAAAAGAGCCTTGTCGCTGACTAGGAGCTATTGCATCCATGGCACATAAGAGAAACTTATCATCATCGGGTCATGGCAGATGCTCACTTGCGTGTAGGTATCTATATTATGCCCATTTATTGGGGTCTTAATATGAAGTTGATTTATGGATATATAAAAACCTATAAAAACGTTTACTATAAATCTTGTAAATTATCGATTAAATACTTTTGACCCTTACGTCATTGTATATTCTTGCATTTAAGAAATAAGTCAAATTCGACGATACAATAGTAAGGCGGGTAATTGGCGCATTCATCACCATTTGCTTGGACAATAGAAAAGCAGTAAACGAAGTGAAAAACAGATAAGATCAAAATAGGGGAGGTCAACGAGGATGGGAACAGGGGAAAGCCAAGCATACCATATGACGCCATCCGAGTTGAAACGGCTTCAGGAAATCCAGATGGAACTGATAGCCGAAGTTGACCGCATTTGCAAGAAATGTCATATCAAATACAACATGGTGGGCGGCACAATGTTGGGAGCCATACGTCACCATGGCTACATTCCTTGGGATGATGATGCTGATATTGGGTTTCTCAGAGAAGAATATGAGAAATTCCGTGAGGCTTGCAAGACAGAACTCGATCCGGAGAAATACTATATGCAGGATTTGCGGGACACTCCCGGTTACCGCTGGGGCTATGGCAAGTTACGGCGATGTGGCACAGAGTTTGTTCGGCTGAACCAGGAAGAAATGCCTTATGGCATGGGGATTTCCATAGACCTGATGCCCTTTGACAATGTGCCGGATGCTTCTTGGGCTAAGCGCTGGCATTTCCTGCGCTGTTACCTCTATCGTAAGTTTTTCTGGTCGCACATAGGAAAAAATACAGCAAAGCACTGGTGGCAGCGCTTATGTTTCCGCTTGATGGATTTGGTGCCAAGGGAAGCTTTGGTGGCTAGTTTCAGTGATTTTATAGAGCAATGCCAGCATTATGGCAGAACCGAGCTGGTGCGCATCCTGACTTTTCCCACGCCGAAGGGGGGAGGGTTCTTTGGTTATGAGCGCCGCTGGTATGAGGAACTGGCAGAGTATGCCTTTGAAGATATGAGACTGCCGGGGGCGGCGGACTATGATGGCTATTTGAAGGTCAAATACGGCAGCTACATGGAGATGCCGCCGGAAAACAAGCGAAAAGTGCATCCTATTTCCAAATTGACACTGCCAAAACAGCAGGAGGGGAAGCGGGAGAATGGCAAAGAAGTATAAGGTGGGCTATACGGACGGAGTGTATGACCTTTTCCACACAGGCCATCTGAACATGATAGAGACAGCCAAGAGCCAGTGTGAGCACCTCATTGTGGGCGTGCATGCCGATGATGTGGTGGAGGGCTACAAGCACCGCCGTCCCATTATCAGCGAGGAGGGGCGCAGGCGCATCATCGAATCCATTGCGGATGTGGACGAAGCGGTGATTACTCGTTTCCGGGACAAGATGAAGCTGTGGGAGAAATACCATTTTGATGTGATCTTCATCGGAGATGACTGGAAAGGCACCGAGCGTTGGAACAAGTTTGAAAAAGAATTGGCCAAGATTGGTGTGGGCGTGGTCTATGTGCCCTATACCAAGGGCATCTCCACCACGGAAATCCGGGAGCGCATCATGCTGGGAAATCGGAAAAAGGTGGCTATCACCATGGGCGATCCCGCCGGCATTGGTGCGGAGATCACCGTTAAGGCCTTGGCAAAGGAAGAGGTCTATCGCCAGTGCATCCCCATTGTGATAGGTGATAGGGCAGCTCTGGAAGATGCCCTCGGCTTTTGTAATCTGGGGCTAGAGTTGAATGAAATAGGAGAGCCAAAGGAGGCAAAGGGCCGTTTTGGCACCGTAGATTTCATTAATCTGGGTCTGCTAGAGCCAAAGGGCTGGGAGTACAAGAAAAATTCCGCCCTTTGCGGCGATGCATCTTTCCGGTATGTCATCAAGGGTATAGAACTGGCCAAGGCTGGACAGGTGGATGCTGTAGCCACCGCTCCCATCAACAAGGAATCCCTGCATATGGGCGGGCACAAGTACAGCGGCCATACGGAGATTTTTGCCGAGTACACAGGTACACCGAAATACGCCATGCTGCTGGCCAGCGGTCTACGCAGTGACCGCAAGCTTTGTGTCATCCATGTTTCCACCCATGTTTCCCTGCGGGAGGCTTGCGACCGTGTGAAGAAAGAACGGGTGGTGGAGGTCATCAAGTTGGCGGATAAGGGCATGAAGCTCTTAGGCTTCGAGAATCCCCGCATTGCAGTGGCAGGGCTGAACCCCCACTGCTCCGAGGATGGCCTTTTCGGTCATGAGGAGGCAGACGAAATCATCCCCGCTAGCCAGACCGCTAAGGAACTGGGCTATGATGTGACCGGCCCAGTTCCCCCGGATACGGTTTTTGTCAAGAGTATGGGAGGGGAATCGGATATCGTGGTGGACATGTACCACGATCAGGGACAGACCCCCTTCAAGGCACTGGCACTGGAGGGTGGGGTGCGCTTCACCACCGGTCTGCAACTGGTTCGCACGGCTCCTGCTCACGGCACGTTCTTCCAGCAGGCCGGACGCAACCAGACCGAGGCCGCCTCGCTGCGCAACGCCATCTACACCGCCATCGATGTATGGCGCAACCGTCACGACTACGACGAGCCGCTGCAGAACCCGCTGCCAAAGCTCTACCACGAGAAGCGCGACGACAGCGAGAAGGTGCGATTCAACATCCCTAAACCCAAAGACACATCCAAGAAACAGGCAACAGCCACAGACACAGAGGAGTGAAAAAGAAATATCAGAACGCTTTCTTCATCTTCGGTCTGGCGGTGCTCGCCGTGATGGTGGCACAGCTCGACTTTGCCGACACCTGGGCCAAAATACAGGAAGCCGGCTACTGGCTCGCGGCCGTCATCCTGCTGTGGTTTGTACTCTACTTCTTCAACACAGGCGCCTGGTGGGTAATCATCAAGAACCAAGACTCCTCGTCAGCCGCCAACAAGCCCATCAAGTTCATGTGGCTGTACAAGATCACCGTGTCGGGCTTTGCACTGAACTATGCTACGCCTGGCGGACTGATGGGCGGCGAGCCATATCGCATCATGATGCTCTCGCCGAAGATAGGCACCGAGCGGGCCACGGCCTCCGTGTTGCTCTACATGATGACGCACGCCTTCTCCCACCTGTGGTTCTGGCTGCTCTCCAGCCTGCTGTATGTGGCCACGAAGTGGCAGCTCATCGACATTCCTATGGCACTCATCATCACGGCTGTAACGTGCTTCTGCAGCGTTGCCATCTGGTTCTTTCTCAAGGGCTACAAGCGGGGCATAGCCAACAGCGGCATGAAGCTGCTGGGGCGCATACCGCTGGTGAAGCGATGGGCACAGCGGTTCATCGATGAGCACAAGGAACAGCTGGACGAGATCGATCAGACGATGGCCACCCTGCACGGGCAGAACCCCCACGCCTTCATTGGCGCCGTGCTGCTGGAGCTGAGCTGCCGCATCGTGTCGGCCCTCGAGATATACTTCATCCTGCAGGTCATGCCCGACGTTCACGCCTCCTATCTGGACAGCATACTCATCCTGGCCTTCACCTCGCTCTTCGCCAACCTGCTCTTCTTCATGCCCCTGCAGCTGGGCGGTCGCGAGGGAGGTTTCCTCATGTCGGCGAAAGGACTGCAGCTGACGGGGCAGGCAGGTATCTTCGTTGCCCTCATCGTCCGTCTGCGCGAGCTCGTCTGGATGGCCATCGGCCTGCTGCTCATTAAGTTCGACAGGAAGGAGAAGCAGGGCGTCATTACAAATAGCAGCGCCACCGAAGACAGCAAGCCACAGGAATAAAAGCAAAAAAAAGAAAAATTCTGCCAAAGTTGCAGTTGTTTCAGAAAAAATATGTAATTTTGTCAGCCGATTATGAATAGTGCTGAACTACAAGGAATCAAACAGAAGTACAACATCGTAGGCAATTGCGAAGCCTTGAACCACGTACTCGACGTCGCCCTGCAGGTGGCGCCCACCGACCTGAGCGTTCTCATCGTCGGCGAGAGCGGCGTGGGCAAGGAGATCATACCGCGGGTGATACACGACAACTCGCCACGACGCCGTGAGAAGTACTTCGCCATCAACTGCGGTTCCATCCCCGAAGGCACCATCGACTCCGAGCTGTTCGGCCACATCAAAGGCTCGTTCACCGGCGCCATCAACGACTCGCCAGGCTACTTCGGCGTAGCCAACAAGGGCACCCTCTTCCTCGACGAGGTAGGCGAGCTGCCGCTGGCCACACAGGCCCGACTGCTACGCGTGCTCGAGACAGGCGAGTACATACCCGTAGGCGCCACCGAGGTGAAGAAGACCGACGTACGCATCGTAGCAGCCACCAACGTGAACATACGACAGGCCATCAGCGAGGGGCGCTTCCGCGAAGACCTCTACTACCGCCTGAACTCCATACCCATACAGATGCCCGCCCTGCGCGAGCGCGGCGAAGACATCGTGCTGCTGTTCCGCCTGTTCGCCATGC
>CALGGN010000088.1 GCA_937915915.1 uncultured Selenomonas sp.
ATGAGCGAAATCGCGCCCAGGGCGCTCAGGCAAGCCGGCGCGCAGGTCGTGGAGCTGTTCTGCACGCCGGACGGGAATTTCCCCAATGGCGTGCCGAATCCGCTGCGGCAGGAAAATCGCGAGGCAACGGCGAAGGTCGTACGGGATACGGGGGCAGATTTGGGCGTTGCATGGGATGGAGATTTTGACCGGTGCTTCCTGTTCGACGAAAAAGGCGAGTTCATTGAAGGTTCCTACATGGTCGGATTTCTTGCGGCGGCATTCCTGAAAAAGGAAAAGGGCGGGACGGTCGTTTATGATCCGCGAAACACGTGGAATACCATCGATATCGCGGAGAAATACGGCGGGAAGGCGGTGCTCTGCCGCAGCGGGCATGCATTCATCAAGGACAAGATGCGCGCCATGGATGCGGTCTATGGCGGCGAACTCAGTTCCCACCATTATTTCCGTGACTTTTCCTATTGCGACAGCGGCATGATTCCCTGGCTCATGATGATGGAGCTCATGTCCGAAATGCATGGGGAAACCCTTTCGGGGCTCATGCGGGAGCGCAAGGAAAAGCATCCGGCAAGCGGCGAGATCAACAGCAAGGTGAAGGATCCTGATGCCGCCATGGCGAGAGTGGAGAAGCTTTATGGGGCGCAGGGGAAGGTCTCAAAGATCGACGGAATCTCCGTTGAGTTTGACGACTGGCGGTTCAATCTGCGCAAGTCCAGCACGGAGCCTGAAATACGGCTGAATGTGGAGTCCCGCGGGAATCGGGAGCTGATGGAAGAGAAGACGAAGGAGCTGTTGGACATTATCCGCGCATGAGAAACAAATGACCACATAGAATCTTCACAAGGAACATGCGGAATGTTATAATGGCAACATGTGGAAACGTGCTGAAAGGCACAGATATATATTCTTTTGAGCAGAAAGGGGTTTTAGCAAATGAGTTTGACATTGAAATCCGGTTTTTCCTTCGACTATGATAATCTCTATGGCGAGGGCAAAGTGACCGAGGCGGATCTCAAGTCCTATGCGGAGGATCTGAAGAAGGCGCATGAGGCGATGAAGGTCATGCGTGAAAAGGGCTTCATCAAGGCGCATCTCTCGAAGGACGGTGAGCCGGAGAAGGTTCTGTTCTCGCAGCTTCCCTATATCGAGGAAGGGCATCTGAATTCCCCGAAGTCCTTGGCGCATCTGAAGGAACTCACCGACCATGTGAAGGGCAATGTGGATGCCGTGGTTTCGCTTGGTATCGGCGGTTCCTTCCTTGGCAACAAGGTGCTCTTTGACGTGCACTGCGGCGCATTCTGGAATGCCATGTCGGATGAGGAGCGCAAGGGATTCCCGAAGATTTATTTCAGCGGCAACAATATCGACCCGCGCAGCACGGGGGATCTCATCCATCACCTCGAAAGCCAGGCGGAAATCGTAAAGACGCACAAAAACCGCAAGTACAAGGTGCTGCTTTTGGTCATCTCGAAGTCGGGCGGCACGCTGGATACGATGTCCAACTTCATGGTCATCTACGATCAGCTGAAGAAATGCGACCAGATCGAGGTAGAGGTCGTAGCTGTGACCGATCCGAACGAGCAGAAGCCGACGCTTCTCAAAAAGCTTGCGATGGAGAAAGGCTGGCCGACGTACAGCGTTCCGGACGGCGTTGGCGGACGGTTCACGATTTTCTGTGAGGTCGGCTTGACGATGGCGGCATGCATCGGCATGGACATCGAGCAGTTCCTGGCAGGCGCGCGGGATATGGACGAGGCCTGCAAGAACGATGATATCTGGCAGAATCCCGCGATGCTGAACGCGGCATTGAAGTTTGCGGCTGCGGAGAAGCATGGCCGCGATATCGAGGTCATGATGCCCTACGGTGATTATCTGAAATCCGTTTCTGAGTGGTATATCCAGCTTCTGGCCGAGTCCCTCGGCAAGCAGTTTGACAAGGACGGCAAGGAAGTCTGCTACGGGCGCACGCCGCTGGTGGCTGTGGGCACGACGGATATGCACTCCCAGACCCAGCAGCATCAGGAGGGCAAGCTGAACAAGGTGGTCCAGTTCATCAAGGTCGCGAAGTGGGACAAGGACCTGGTGATCCCGAATGTGTTCCCGGAGGCGCAGAAGCTGGCAGATATTTCAGGCGTGACGATGGGCGAGGCCTTGGAAGTCGCCCGTCAGTCCAATGAGGATGCCCTTTCCTCCAATCAGCGCTTCAATGCATGCTTCACGCTGCCGGAACTTACGCCGTATCACTTGGGCGAGCTGCTCTACATGCTGGCGATGTCTGTGGCGTATGAGGGCGAGCTTTCCAATGTGGACGCGTTCAACCAGCCGGGCGTCGAGGCGTACAAGCGCATCATGGGCCCGAAGCTGCAGGCTTTGAAGGCAAGCAAGTA
>CALGGN010000089.1 GCA_937915915.1 uncultured Selenomonas sp.
AGCCCTTTTCCGGTGGTGGAAATAGAGCCGCCGCTGATATTGACCGTATTGTAAAGGGCATTCCCTGAAAGGGCATAGCCGCCGTAGAATTCGGCATCGCCCTGCTCATACTCCGTAAACTTGTTTTCATAGATGCTGCCTTCCGAGGGTATGGAGGCCACTGCACCTCCTGTCAGGTTCACAGTATTGTAGCGGGCATCTCCGCTATCGGCCTTTCCTCCCCAAATGAACGCCCTGTAGCCGCCGATCGTGCCGCCGTTGACATTGACCACGTTGCTGTCGGTGTTGCCTGTACTGTAAGCGCGTCCCCCGAAGATGTAAATCCCCTTTTCGAATGTGCCGCCATTGACCGTGATGGCATTGCGTACGGCATCGGCGCCGTCATAGCCAAGACCGGGGGAAAGGTAAGTGTACCCCTGGAAATCCCCATTGTTCACCGTAATGGAATTCTCCGAGGCAGCATGGCCTTTCCCCGTGGCATGAGCAGTGTAAATGCCGGCTGCCTGCCAGGTGCCGGATTCGTTGATGAAATTGCCGTTATGGATGACAATGCTGTTGCCGACAGCACTGCCGCTTTCATTCGATCTTCCACCGTAAAAATAGTTGGAATATTTGTCGGAGCCGGACGTGGTATCCCCGCCCACCGTGTAAGTGCCCCCACGGATCGTCAACGTGTTATGGGAGACGGTTCCTTCCTTGGTATAGGCAGCGTAGAAATATTGATGGCCACCATAAAAGCGGTAATTGTCACCTAAAGTCCAGCTCACGTTGGAAATATCCCCCGTGTTGCTGCCATCTCCCGAGCCATAATATATCCGGTCTTCCGCAGCGGCCATCCCGCAGGCCGACAGCCAACATGACACAGCCGCAGCCAGCAACGCCATTTCTTTTTTGCGCATTGCGTTTTATCTCCCTTCGTTCTCCGCAGGAACTGTTCATAATATATTTTTACCAGACTTTTCTCAGCATAACGGACGTTGACATATCTCTGTCGTGACCGCCCTTTTGCAGCTGAAGATCGCCGCCGAGAATCCAGCCCTTGGCAAATTCGTTTTCACCGCCGACCGACAGGACGAAATGCGTCTTGTCCTGATTATTTTTCATCGTATAGACCTGATTCCCGTCGCCCTCATAGCTGAAACTCAGTTCGGGATTCGCTCCTGTGAACGCATGCTTGACGCCAAGCCTTGCCGCATAATGACCGCACGAAAATTGCCGCTTGAACTCCACGCCAAGCTGTCCGGCAAAATAATTGTTCCGCTTTGCTCTCATCTGCCGGTCAAAAATCCCCGCTCCCGTTTCTGCATACGAATTTTGCTTCATCGTGGAATACTGCAGATTGATGAACGGCGAAACATGCCAGATTTTATTCGGCTGCAGATTGTGCTTGTACTCGCCGCCGATCTCAAAAATATTGGAATCGTATTTTGCATCCGTCGCAAGCCCGATCGCAGAAAGATTTCCGCACAGCTTGTTCCGGATTTTCCCGCCGTCGATGTAAATGAATGCATCATCGGCATTTCTGTGATAGCCGCCGTAAACGCCAAAGCGTGTGTCATAGATATTGCCGCTGGAATTCCTCGCTCCCATGCCCGTCGCATCATAGCTGACAAAAAATCCTGCGCGCCAGTTTTCGCTGACCGCCCTGTCATAGCCGCCGCTGATTGCCTGTCCGTGATAGTTCGCGCCGCCTTTCAGCTCGCCCCAGTTCTTCGTGAATTTGACCCAGAAATTGTTATCGACCGGCGCGGGAAGTTCCGCCTTCGTCGGCATTGTCAAATGATTTTCGTCATCACCGTCGGAAAGATGGTTCACAGGCATATTCAAATCAACGTTGAAATCCTGCATGGAAAAAGCGGTTGCCAGCCTATCGGAAATCACGCGATTGGCAACGGTGCTTGTTTGCGCCGCGCTCATCATCTGCGCAGCGTCCGAATTGCCGATTTGGTCAAACGCAGTTTTGGCGCTTTCCGCGTCCAAACTGTAGAGCCTCCGCAGTTCCTCTTTCCTGCCGTCATGTTTCAGATTTGCGGTCATATGGCTCAGAGCATGATACGTCTGTGCCTGTTCGGAAGTCATTTCGCCGAGATTGTTTTCCGCTTTCGCCGTAACCGATATTTGATTGCCGGAAATATTCCCCGTCGCGCTGAGCATTCCGGAAATAGGAACAGCCGTCGAAGCATTTTTCAATTCACCTGTAATATTGTTCGCCGTCAGAACAGTCATCTTTTCCTCCGGCAAAATGTTGACAGCCGCAATGGTTGAGCCTTCCACATTGGCATTGCCGTTCACCACGATATTGCCTTTTTCACCACCGGCGCAGCCGCTTAATGTGCCGTCAGAGACCAAATCGCCGTTAATCGTCATCGTTTTGTCGCTGTTTGCAGAACCTATCGTGCCATGATTGTAAAATTTGCCCGTTGTGTCATCCGTGAATCCATCCGCTATTTTGGCGCTCATGTCATTAACCGTAAACGTTCCGCCGAAAAGGCCTGCGTCTTTTGCCACAGTTACATTAACCACATCTGCCGAACCGCCGTAAACGAGATTTCCATTGACGTTTATTTTCATATTGTCCATGCCGTCAATATCGCCGTCATACTTCATCGTATTGTTGAAATTCAGTTTCGTCACCAGGTCGGGAATGTATTTGGTGTAAAGGTATTTGCCGCCCTTGTATTGAAGTTTCAAACCTTCCAGAGATTTTGTAGTTTTGCCGTTTGTGTCAGTTTCTGTATACGGCGTTTCATATTCAAAAAATCCAATATGAGGACTGAAATGTTTCCATTGGGACATGATATTCCCCTTGATCTCTGCGCCGTCATTTATGTTAATCGTGTCAACAAATGATGACATATCAATATAAATTGCATTTCCTGCATTTTCGGAGTCCGCAACAAGTTTTCCTGAAATATTTACAGTGTTGACCATCGGAGCGTTTAAATCGCCGTTTTCTTTATCTGTAAAACTCCACAAATCATTTGCGCTACTGATTTCATTCAAACCAAGATTTTTAGCCTTTACAACTTCATTATTTAAAGTACCTCTTGTATATCTCATAAAAGAACCGCGATATTCAAAGTCTGAGCCGAGAGAATTTGAACCGAAATTAAAGCTCAAAGCATTTCCGCTTTCACCTGTCGCTGTAACTGTTCCGTCAATATTCACATTGTGATTTTTTCCGTAAGCAATTAAAACGCCGTCGTTATAACTGCCGTCCGCATGAATTTCTGTATCTTTTGCAACGGTGATTGTATTATTTACGCCGTCAACGCGAACACCGACTGCACCTGCGCCGTTTGTAAAAATATCTCCTGCTTGCGTGATATTGTTATTCGAGCCGTAAATATGCAAACCGATTCCGAAAGTTGAATTATTATAGCCGTCAACATATTCGCCGTTTTCGCGCTTGGAAAATCCTTGATAGTTCGTCAAAGTCAAGCCGTCGTTATAAATTGAACGTCCGTAAAAATTTTTTCTGTCAATGTTGTAGCCAATATCTTGCAAAAGTGCCAATTCAGCCTCCATAAAATTTACATAACTTCTGTAATTTTGGTGGCTCATCATACCTCTTGCCAATTCGGTGTGACTAAATTCAGGATAATAAACAATTTCATTATTCTTATATCCCATAGGATCCCATAAATTTATCGGAATACCGCTGATTTGTTGACCGTCGGCACGCGTAAAAGTTTTTCCGTCCAAAACTTCAGTAACATTATCTCCCGCGAAATAAAGATAAATTTTTCCGTCTTTTTTCGCATCACTTGAGCTTGGTACTATAAAAGTTTTTTCAGAAGTTAATTTTTCTCCACCATCCGGAGCCGACTGATTGAAAGCAGAAATATCGTCTTCAGATGACAAAATTACCTACCCCGGTTTAGGTTGTTGTCCATATTGATTATAAAGATGCGCCGTGAAACTTTTTTCACCAAAATTGTTAAAAACCCCTGCGCAATAATTTTTACCGGACACAACATCTAAAATTTTTTTGTCGGCACTTATTCCCAAACTGTGACCGATTTCATGGTACATAACAGCAGAAATATCCGTTCCAATAATCGCTTCAGGCGTAGGATTTGCATAATACGCTGTATTAATCCAACCGTAATTGCCGTCATTTGATGTATCAGGCGATAAATATTGCCCGATAATAATTTGTCCTAACGCATAACCATTATCTAAGTTATTCTCAAGGTCATCAATATCATTAAATTGCGGAACAATTTGCCCGCTCTGGAAAATGTCTGCAAAATTGTATTTGGATTGAATAGCATTTGCGCCGGCATTTCTGTCATCATTAGTTCCGACAAAATATTGCGCAGGTTGAGAAATATTTGCGCCGGGTCCTAAAATTTCTGCCCACCATTTGAAAGCCTTATTCAAGCCGCTTTTAAGGTCGCTTGATAAATCATAATTGAGAGCTGTAGTACCATTTCCTTTAAAAATACTTGCTCTTGCTGCGTTGTAGTCGCCCACGCCGTAATATTTGACATTGAAAAGCGTTTTGCCGTCCCAACCAATATCAAACTGCTCGGCTGCCTCAGCAGGCTGCGGCAGGACAGTTCCGCTGACACAGATGCCTGCTGCCACGGCATAGATGATCGCTTTTTTCTTCCTTGCTGATAAAAGTTTTTTCATTGTCTTCGCTCCTTGAAACTACAACATCATTCTGCACATATTATCCCTAGTATAACACATTTTAAATAACTTGCTGTTTCACGTAGGATAAATTTTCATGAACAAGGATGAGGAGCGCAGTCGTAGCAGAGCTACGTCAAGCGATCGAAGACACAGTTCATGGAAATTTAGACAAGTCAAACAGCAAGTTATTTGGAATGGGTTATACTAGTTGGAACACTTCGCCAAACATTCCTCTTTTCCTGCCGCCGAAAGATATTTTTTTGAATTTCACCCAAATTATCTTCACAAAGCATCACATGCCGCGCCCGAAATCCCCCTTGAAACTCTCCCGATTTTTGCTACAATAGTATCATTGACACACGCAACGGAAGGAGAATCGCCATGCCTGTGACCGGCATCATCGCAGAATACAATCCCTACCACAACGGGCACAGCTATCAGCTTGAGGCACTGCGCCGAAGCCATCCGGATACCCGCGTCATCATCGCTATGAGCGGCAGCTTCACCCAGCGCGGCACCTCCGTCGTCCTCGACAAATGGACCCGGGCGCGCCTTGCCGTGCAGGGCGGCTGCGATCTCGTACTGGAGCTTCCCGCTGTTTTCGCGCTGCGCAGCGCGCAGGACTTCGCGCGCGGAGGCGTCCGGCTCTTTTCCCGCCTCGGCATCGTTGACAGCCTTGCCTTCGGGACGGAGCTCATGGAGCCGGATATGCTCACGAACACCGCTGCCATCATCGATACGGAGGAAGTGCAGCAAGCCATCCGCCATGAAATGCGCCAAGGTACCTCCTATGCGGCCGCCATCTGCCATGTGCTTTCCCTCTTCACTGGAATCGAGGAAGCTGCCCTGCGCCAGCCCAATACCATCCTCGCCATCGAATATCTGCGTGCATTGCAGGCGATCAACACGGCATGGCAGAAACCGGGCGGCGCAAATGCCCCCATCCTGCAGCCCATTCCGATCCAGCGAAAGAGCACAGCCTATCACGACGATGCGCTCCATGCCGAGATATCAAGCGCCAATGCGCTCCGGCTCGCGCTCAACCGAAAAACGCCCGACTGGGACGCCATCGCCCGGAATGTGTCCCCCGAGTCCGTGGAGGCATTGCAAAGGGCTAAAAACGCCGGGCTGCCGCAAATGGAACGCCTTTTTCTTCCCATCCTCGCCCGGCTCCACACCATACATCTCCAATCCCTGCGCAGCATCTACGGCATCAACGAGGGACTGGAACACCGTATCCTGAGAGCCGCGCAGACGGCAAAAAGTCTGGACGGGCTGGTCGATGCCATCAGCAGCAAACGCTATCCCAAAAGCAGGATCCAGCGTACCATGCTGCATCTCCTGCTCTCGCTCCAAAAATCCCAGATACAGCAAATGGATCATGTCGGTCCCGCCTATGCGCGCGTACTCGCTTTCAACCGGCACGGACGGGAACTTCTGCGCATCATGCGAAGGACCTCCCGTATCCCTGTCATCACAAAGCTCAGCCAGTATCTGACCAGCCAGGACTGCCTGTCCGAGCCGGAGACGCTGCAGCCCTGCCAGCAGCAGCTTGTCATCGACATCCGCGCCGCCCATCTGCGAAATCTCACGCTTCCCAAAATGCCGGCCATCGGGCAGGATTTCCTTACCTCCCCCTTTTATCTGGCCTCCGGCAACTGATATACACGAAAGGAGCATTTTCATGAATCAATATCATTTACAGGAACTTCTGATCTGCCGCAATCTTTTGGAGGACAGCACTTTGCAAGCGCTCCTGCAGGCCGTCAATACCCCCGAACCGGCCACTGGCGCAAAGGCTGTTTCCATGCTCATCGAGCAGGCGGAACAGCTTGGGCTCGCAGGAGACATCATCCGTGCCTACACCTTGCATCTTCTGACACACACGGGCAACCTCGCCTCCCAAACTTCCGAAAAATGCCGTGGGAAGCTCGGTCCCAGCCTGAAAAAGGCATTCGTGCACGATATGGAGCTGCTGTCGCCCCTGCTTTCCGCGCAGGGCACGCTTTCCGCCTTTCCCCTGCTGGCAGACTACCATCCGACCAAAACGCTCCATACAGAGGCATGGGAAAAGCTGCAGGAACTCATGGGCTCCGCAGACACCGCGGAAAGCATGGCAGATGCGCTGCTCACCTATTACCGCCGCTACGGCTACGGAGACATTGCCTCCTACCGCGCCTTTCAATGGGACAACGGGAAGCTCGCAGGCATCCGTCACTTTGAGACCATCCGCATGAACGACCTCATTGGCTATGCCCATCAAAAGGAACAGCTCATCGGCAATACCGAGGCCTTTGTCGCAGGCCGCCCTGCCAATCATGTGCTGCTGGTGGGAGCGCGGGGCACGGGAAAATCCTCCGGTGTCAAGGCCCTTGCCAATGAGTATTACAGCGAGGGCCTGCGCCTGCTGCAGCTCACCAAGCCGCAGCTCCGTGCCCTGCCCGAGATCATGGAGACACTTCGCCAGTTCTCCAGCAAGCGCTTCATCATCTTCATGGACGATCTGTCCTTCGAAGAATCCGACGCGGAATACAAGTATTTGAAATCCGCCATCGAGGGCGGCGTTTCCTCCCGTCCCGAAAACGTGCTCATCTACGCGACCTCCAACCGCCGCCATCTGATCCGCGAAAGCTGGCGGGACCGCATCGACGGACAGGACGAGCTCTACCGTGATGACAGCATCCAGGAGACCATCTCGCTCTCCGACCGCTTCGGCCTCATCATCCACTACTATGCGCCGGACCAGTCCGAATACCTTGCCATCATCCGCCATATGCTCAAAAAGCAGGGCATCGAAATGACCGATGAACAGCTCCGCGTCGAAGGCCTGCGCTGGGAAATGAGCCATTCCGGCCGCAGCGGCCGCACCGCCCAGCAATTCGTAGCCCACTACCTGGGGCACAAATCAAATTCCTAGGGAAACACTGATTAAATGAGCTTTTGTCATTGTCGAAGGATTTTTCTGTCAGGCAAGAAAGATGCCGTGAAGTCGTAGCAGAGCTACGTCGAACGGCATCTGACGCAGCATGACAGGAAAAGACTCGGCAAGGGCAAAAGGGAATTAATCAGTGTTTCCCTAAGCAATCATTGCATAACAAGCCCTGTTTTCCATGCTGTTCCACACAGAAAACAGGGCTTGTTGTTTTATTGGCAAAAATGAACCATCAAGGCATCCTTCAATTCCTTTTCGTTATATTTCTCTCGTATTGATTTTGGTTGAAACTAAAAAAATATATATTCCTATAAATTTTTATGTTACAATTAAAAAAGAGGTGATTTTATGGAAAAATTACTTGTAGAGCGAAAAAATTATCTAAACCATCTGCTTCAGGCGAAGGACAAGCACATGATCAAAGTCATTACCGGGGTACGCCGTTGCGGCAAGTCCACGCTTCTCGCGCAGTTTCAGCAAATATTGCTGTCTCAGGGGGTACACGAGGAGCAGATACTTTCTATACACCTGGACTGGATTGAGTCAGAGCCCTTGCTTGAATATCATGCCCTTTACAACCACATAGAAGGACACCTTCAACGAGGTTGCACCACCTACATCTTTTTAGATGAAATTCAGCTCGTGCCAGACTTTCAAAAAGCCGTGCTAAGCATCTTTGAGCAGGAAAACGCAGACATTTATTTAACCGGTTCCAATGCCGGCCTGCTCTCCGGTGAGCTTGCCACCCTGCTTTCCGGGCGTTATATGGAGCTTTCCCTTTTTCCCTTGTCCTTTGCGGAGTACTGTGAACTACGCGGAGGAGACCAGGCAGATAACTGGAAGGAGTATTTCAGCTGGGGCGGTTTTCCCTATCTATCGCAAATCCCAGCGGAAGACATCAGGCTGGACTATCTATCCGGCATATACCACACAGTGCTCATGAAAGATATCATGGAACGCCGAAGTATCCAGGATGCCAGCAAGCTGAAAAATGTGGTTAAATTTATGCTTGATAACATAGGGAATCCCACCTCAGCAAAAAAAATTGCCGACACACTTACCTCCAACGGGCATAAAACCGTCTCCTCTACCATTGACCAATATCTGCAAACCTTGTGTGATGCATTCATCCTTTACCCCTGCAGCCGCTATGACATACACGGCAAGCAACATCTGAAGACCATGCAGAAATACTACACAGTCGACATGGGTTTTCGCCGTCTGCTGCTTGGCAATCCTGGCCAGGATATCGGGCGTATCCTGGAAAACATCGTCTTCCTGGAGCTTTTGCGCCGAGGCTACCAAGTACACATAGGCAAGATTGGCTCCTTCGAAATAGACTTCATCGCCCAGCGAGGCAGCAGCCGTATTTATTACCAAGTATCCGCCAGCATAATAGATCCAACTACCTTTCAAAGAGAAATTCGCCCTCTAAAGCAAATACAAGACAACTACCCCAAATTTATCCTGAGCCTGGATGACCTCCCCCTAGAAGAAGATGGCATTCTGCAGAAAAATATCATCGAATGGCTCAGAGGGGCGGCTCATCTGATTTAGTCGTCTCGATAGGGTTTTACGCATAGATACGGACGGCCCTCGGCACGGTTTCGATCCGCAATGGCAAGGGCGGGCCGATCTCGCCGTCGAGATCGCTCGTGACATCCTCCGAGGCCGAAATCAGGAAATTTCTCGATTGCAGGTGCAGCACCGCATTCTGCCTCGATACGGATTTTCCTGCAATCAGATCTGCCGTGAGCTTCACCAGCTGCGCCGCGTTCTGCTTGCGGATCGCCAGAAAGTCCAGCTTCCCGTCATCCGCCTCCACATCGTCCGCCACATGCTTCATGCTTCCCACCACACTGCTGTTGATGACCACGAACAGGAACGCATCCAATTCATGCGTCGCATCATCCGTCTCCACATGCAGACGAATCGTGCGGATCTTCGGGATCTCTCCGATTCCCTTCAGATAATAGGCCATCCTGCCCAATGCGTTCTTCCACTTCACATTGACCTCATGGGCAATGGAAGTCATCATGCCCGCGCTTGCCACATTGATGAAATATTCCTCCCCCACGCGCCCCAGATCCACACTGCGCGTGCGTCCCTCTGCGATGCAGTCGAAATATGCCTCCATATTTTCGTTGATGTTCAGATAGGTCGCAAAGTCATTGGAAGTGCCGCTGCCGATGATGCCGACGGGAATATCCAGCCCCTCCTTGACCACCAGATTCACGACCTCATGCAGGGTACCGTCCCCGCCTGCGGCGAGCACGCCCTCCGCCCGCGCCTCCCGCAGGAAATCCACCAGTTCCCCGTTCCCGTCCTTCTTCGTCCGATACAGGTACAAAAGGATGCCCCGCCGCTGAAATGCCTCGATCATCTCATCCAGCCGGTGCTTGAAGGTAGCATTCCCTGAAACGGGATTATACGCCAATGCCAATCGCCTCATGTCACGCCTCCTTCGATTTGAAAATGCCCAGCTTGCGGAATACGCGGATGCCGTATTTTCCTACCATGGGGATGCGGTTCATGTCGCTCTCCTGGATGCCGCCGATCAACCCCATCGCCAGCAGGTAGACCGCACAGCCGAAGAACACCGCGCCGAAAGTGGAGAATATATCGCTCTGCCATTCGGCAATGGTGAAATCATAGAAGAACTTGACCGCCACAGCCATGACAGCCGCGGCCCCCATGGTCTTGAAAAGCTGCGGGATCTCCATGCGATAGCCGATATAGCGGTGGATGAAGTACAGATTGATGATGGCCGCGACACCCATATCCGCCGCAGTCGCCCATGCCGCACCCATGATGCCGAGGGAGGGCTGGGCGGTCAGCACCCAGTTCAGGATGACTTTGGCAATCGCCGCCAGCACCATGTTCACCATGGGGATCGTTGTATGCCCCAGTCCCTGCAGCACGCCCGTCGAGACCTGATGCAGTCCCAGCAGGATGATGCTGAATGCCGAGATCATGACCGCAGGGCCTGCGCCCGGCGCATTGTAAATCAAGGAGGAAATCGGAGTGGCCAGAACGAACACCACGACAAAGGCAGGGAAGCACACGAAATTGGAAATGCGCACCGCCGCCGCCGTCTGGCTGAAAATACGCGAGGTATCCTGCAATGCACGCGCCTCGGAAATCGCCGGCACGATGCTCATGGCAAGGGATGCCGTGAGGATCGTCGCCAGATTGACCAGCGGCACCGCCATGCCCGTCAGATAGCCGAACAGCTCCGTTGCCTCATTCACGGAATAGCCGGCCACCTCCAGCCGCTGGGGAACGATCATGAGATCCAGGTTCGACACCACGGGCAGCATGATGCTGGCCGCCGATACGGGCAGGGACAGCATGAAGATCCTGCGGATGATCTGGCGCGTCGATTCCCGTTCCGTGCCAGGCGCAGGCTTCAGCTCCACACCATACTCCGCCTCGATGTCCCGATCCAGTTTCCAATGATAATAGACCAGCACGATCAGCCCTGTCACAGCGCCCGCCAAGGCGCCAAGGCTCGCCCCCGCCGCGGCGTAGTCCAGTCCCCAGGGCAGAAGCAGATCCGCCAGCAGGACCATGGTAATGACGCGGAAAATCTGCTCCACGATCTGGGACACCGCCGTGGGCGTCATGCGCTGCCAGCCCTGCAGATAGCCGCGCGAGCTTGCCAGAAAAGTCACGAAAAAGACCGTCGGCGCAAGGGCAACCACGGACATATAGGCACGGGAGTCCCGGATAAAATGCCAGTCAATGAGCCATTCAGCCGCAAAATAGGTCAAGAGCGAGAAGAAGATACCCGTGAACAGCATGAGCACCATGGAGATGCGGAACACCCGCTTCGCACCATAGATATCCTTCAGCGCCACACGCTCTGCCGTAATGATGGAAATCGCCACAGGCACGCCGGCCTGCGAGACCGTCATGGCAAAAAAATAAATCGGGAAAGCCATCTGATAAAGGCCGATGCCTTCGCCCCCCAGGATACGGGACACGAAGATCCAATTGAGGGAGCCGATGACCTTCACCACAAAGCCGGCAATCGTCAGGATGAAAGTCCCCTTCAGGAATTTCTCTCCCTTGCCGGAATGATTATCTGAAGCATCCACGAATCGAAAACACCATCCTCGCAATGCGCAAATCTTTTTTGCAAAAAGAACTTATTGCCTATATAATATAAAGCAAACCACTAGAGATTATATCATCATATGTCCTGCAATTCCAGCAGAAACTTCAAGGAGTACCTTATGGACATCAATCTGATACGATTCAACACTTCCATCGGACAGCAGAAGCCCGAGAATATGCGCAACAGGGAAAACGCCTGCCCCTTCTGCGATGTGGCAAGCCTCACGGATATCATCGATACGGACGGCGATATCATCCTGCTCAAGAACAAATACAATGTCATCGAGGGAGCCGACCAGTTCGTGATCATCGAAGGGAGCGCCTGCAAGAGCGACATGCCGGAATACAGCAAGGAGCACATGCACCGCCTCATCCGCTTGGGGCTTCGCCATTGGAAACTTCTGCTGGACTGCGGCAAATACCGCGACGTGCTCTTTTTCAAGAACTACGGTCCTCTGTCCGGCGGCACCATCCGCCACCCTCACATGCAGCTCATCGGTTTCCCTGACATCAATGAGACCCTCTTCTTTTCACCGAGGGAAATGAACGGTCTCGTCATCCATGAGCAGGACGGCGTGCAGCTCAACATCTCCAACTGCCCCCGCGTGGGATTCGGGGAACTCAATGTCATACCCGCCATCGGCAGCAATCCGGATGTCCTTGCGGACTATATCCAGATTGCCGTCCACTATCTCATGCATCACTTCAACCGCAACTGCACAAGCTATAACATCTTCTTTTATCACAATGCGGAGCAGATTTATGTGAAAGTCCTGCCCCGCTTCGCCACCTCGCCTTATTTCATCGGCTACAATATCCACTTCCTGCCGACCAATATCGAGCGCATTGCCTCCGAGATGCAGGAGCTTTATTTTACCACTTCCCGGTCAAAGGGCACCTGATTGAGCTGCAGCTTCGGATTGTTGTCCGTGATCCATCCGAGGGCCCATTCATTGTTCACCAGCAGCACGGGATTCTGCTTCCTGTCGTAGACGAACATCCCGCGATCTGCGCCCCTGAGGACCGCAGGCGTGACCTCGCTTCCATCCTCAAAGGCCATCCAGCGCGCTACCTCAAAGGGCTGCATCTGCAGGATGATGTCCACATTGTACTCGTTTTTCAGACGGTATTCCAGCACCTCGAACTGCAAGGTCCCCACCGTCCCCACAATGTAGGACTCCGTTCCTGCCCCTGCCTGCTGGAAGAGCTGGATCGCGCCTTCCTGCGTGAGCTGCTCGATGCCTTTCACGAACTGTTTGCGCTTCATCGTGTCCTTCGCCTGCACGCGGGCGAATTTCTCCGGCGGAAAC